>DASYEA010000235.1:0-10322 GCA_036499265.1 Schlesneria sp.
ATGTGAAGGGCTCGCGATTCACCAAGTCGCTTGATGTTTCTGTTGGCCGCGGTGATCCAGATACGCTAGTGACAACCATTGAGTCGCGCGAGAACAGCCCAGAGCGAGAACTCGAGCGGCGCGACGCTGCAGCCAAGATTCGACTGTTACTGAAGGCACTCCCGCCACGAGATCAAGAGATCGTGCTGCTTCGGACAGACCATACGTTTGTGGAGATCGCGGACAAGATCGGCGTCTCCAGGGAGCGGGTGCGGCAACTGTGGAACCGAGCGATGCAACGGCTGAAGAACGAGGCCTCGCGGCTCGGCATGCCCTTCGATGTCGCGATCTAGCGAATCGGGCGCTTCATGATGATTTCGTAGTTGGCCTTGTTTGTGATGCTGTCAATCGCGCGGCGGGCCGACACGATTTCCCATCCGTCTTGGCCGTAACTGTTAAACGATGAGGTTGTTTCGAAGTCAGATGGCGACTCAATCCGATATTCCCATTTGGTCGTTCCCTGCGGTTTAGGAATGAAACCAGCAGCGGCCACGATGATCAGCAGCGTGATAACTAGCCATCCCTGAAATTCGGTAGGGCCTGCGGCCACTCGCTTCGTGGCGCTGATCTCGCTGGCCAGTCGCTTCCCCTCGAGTCGTAGTTCTGTCTCTCGACTAATGACAGGCTTTTCGATCGGTACTGGCGCGGGTGTTGGTCCTCGTTTCGCAACCGGGATCGAGTCATCAAATTCCGGTGGTATCGCTATGTCGGGATTTGATGCGACGAAGGCATATTTGCACTTCTGGCAAGTTGCCATCTGACCGACTTGGCTGGCAGGCAGGACATTGAATAATGAATGTACCATCCGCTGTGCTCACGCTTGGCCCTTCGTAAGAGATTGTGGCGGTATCTCTATACGTTAGCGGCAACCTCCGTGATCATCAAATCCGCCCTGCCGTTGACTGACCGCCCTGTTCCGGCGACAACTCTGCGATATGGATGATGATCGAGTCCCGCGCCATACCGTCGCACAGGTCGCGGGGCAGTTGAAGCGTCCTGTTCAGACAATTCGCAATCTTGTTTCTGAACACAACCTAGGACGGCTAATCAACCCACGAATGCGACTGCTTTCCGATGCGGACATTGAAATCCTGAAAACCGTTTTGCATGACGGACCAGGTCGCCCGCCCAAGACTTCTGAATAGAAATCAGTCTACGTCAACTCTTTTCTGTTGAAAATCGGGTGACATAGACTGATTATCGTGATCCTCGACGCGAACCTGCCGTTCGCTTGCTCCCAAGGGGATCAGATCATGCGTTACGTGATGGCCATCGTGCTGGCTTGGATCGTTGTCATCTTCGCCGTGCGTTACTTGGATCAGGGCGGATCGGCCTACGATGCGGCTCGCGAAAAAGAGCACGTTGCCGACACGCTGGAATCGCTCGCGCGACAGGTTCGAACGGGTCGCAGTTTGGAGGAGGTTGCCACCTTGATCGAGTATCAAGCTAATGAGCTTCGGAAGCCACCAGAGCAGCTTTGGGAAGCTCTGCCAGAGACTCGCTAGATCGCGAGCATCCCACACAGACCGTGATCGGGTTTTTTCTGCCGACCTTCTGCCACTTCCACGGTGCGCATTCTCCATGCAGACCGCACGAGAAAATCGGTAGCGCCATGCGGGTTGCAATGCAACCAATTTCGCATTGTTCGGTTCTCAAAAACGGCTGTCGATGTGGGCAGTCGTCGCCCGCGTCCATCCGGTCAGACCAGAACTCCGCAACGGTGTTTTCCAGAACTGCGAAAAACTGCTCGTTGGTCAGATCCTTCGCCTCGTCGACGAAGTGCTGGCGAATCTCCTGCAGTGGCGGGCTCCCGGTATCAAGGTGCGTGATGATGTGGCCACGCAATCGCCTTTCAGGATGCAGGCCGGGGGGCGTGGTTCCTGCTGGGTTCCCAAACCGATGCGTCCACGGCATCCACGGCAGACACCAGCATTTGCCCCCGTTGCGACGGATTCGCTGGTGGAGGTGGAATTCCTCGGGACCGAAGCCACGTAGCAGCGGGTGAAAGCCTGGCCATGCCTTCCGATTGCAGGCGAACATCCCGCAGCCTTGCATTGGGATCTCGAATGGTTCGCCCGCCGCTGTGCGGTCATCATTGGCCCATTGTCCGTACATGAGCGAACCCCATCGCGGCGCGAAGTAATCGCCCACGCCTTCGCATGGTCCCTGCCAAAGATCCTTCGAGTCCGGTTGAGACTCGGCGAAGTCGATCAGGCGTTTGATTGATCCTGGCGGTAAGAAAACGTGACAGTCGACCACCATCACAACGGGCGCGGTGGCCAACTCGAACACTTTCCCCTTCGCGGCGGCCGTCCCCTGGACTTCGGTATAGTGCAGATACTTTCCACCGATCTCGGCCATCTTGCGTCGGCACTTCGAAGAATGATCGGATTCGCCTCCATTGTTACCCTCGAGTTCTGGATGTCCATCGGGGTCGTTGTCGATGATGATGATTTCGAGGTCTGACCAAACGTCTTGGTGATAGAGTCGCAGGGCGTCGATGGTTGCCCAAACTCCCGGCCAGTCTCGGAACGTGGCCATGCCGATCGAGAGACGTGGTTTTGCGGCCAGCTTCTTGACTGTTTCGGCAATGTCCGCGATTCGCCAGACCCCCAGCGACTTGTCCGCGAACGCTCCGTCTCCCTCTTTGCAGCCTTCGTTCAGGATCCGGAACGGTTCAGGCAGGCCGAACGGTTTTGCGGTCAGGTCCAGGGGTCGCCAGGCTCCAATCTTGATGTCGTGATTCGTGCGACCAGGGAAATGAGTCGTGATCAGCCAGGTCGCTCCCGAATCGACGATGTTTTTCAGGGCCGCGATGATCTGTTTGTAGGGCAGGTGAACTAAGCAATCGCGGACGAAAACGGCATCGGCCTTGGACAGCTTGTCAGCCGTCAGATCGAGGTGTTCGAATCGCTTGCCGGGGAATCGCCCGCGGTTCTGGTCGACAATCCCGCGCACAACATCCGCCCCGATGTACTCGACCCCCTGCAGGTCGGTCCGCTTCATCCAATTGTGATCACCGCAGGGGATGTCTAGCAGTGATGCCACGGCGATATCGGCCAGCAACGCGGGCAACTCGTCGCGGACCTTGACCGTCGCGTCTAGGCTCGATCCTGGCCCGCTGATTGATTCGCCGTCGCCCCATTCCTTCCGGTCTGCGATTCGAGAGAAGACCGTTTCCGATTCCTGGCGAACCAATTCAACGTAATCTTGCTGCCATGCGGGTTGCAGCGTGTAAGTTCCCGGCGATCCCTTCGATCCGCAGTCAGCGTACGCGGCGTTGCGATCCTCTTGGGTGCTGAGATGAAATCGACCGTCGCCCGTTCGGTGAATGTAGGCAGGATCGCCACCGAGAACGGTACGCGCCGTGGCCTTCAATGTGGCGTCGAGTTCGACATCCTGCGCACCGTTCAATAATGGATATCGCCCGGCGGCTTCCCATGCGGCCTTTGTCATCGTGGCGGCGTTGTGGCAGATGTGCGTCGTGGTCTGCAGTTCCAATTTACCATCACAGAGCGACCAGCATGTCTGCGGGTTGAAGTATTCTGCTGTCCCGGCTGCTCGACCGTTCGTGGTGTCAAAGTGAACCTGCTGGCTGATCTTCGCAACAGACTGTTCCATCCTCCACGGCAGCGAAATATCGTCGTCATCCCATGATTCGAGCAGGTCGCCCGATGCGGCCTCGCATCCCGCGTTGTACTTGTCACCGAGCGTGGCGCAACGTTCTGGCAGATTCAGGATGCGGACTTGAGGGTGTTCGAACTCGATCACCATGCCTGGCATATCGTTGACGATCACCAACTCTTTGTTGGGGTAGGTCTGTCGCAGGAAGGATTCAACGGCTTCGTTGAGTGCTTCCAGTCGCGCGGGCAAGTCGTAGGCCAAGCAGATTGCCGACACCTTGGGCGGAACGGTCAGATTGACCAACTTTGCGAACGTGGCTTCCGTGTCTGAAACAGTTGCCTCAAACAGTGGACAGCCTTCGCAGGTGACGAACGGAACGGTCGCGAGGGGTAGGATCTGTTCAAGCTGCTGCTGCGTTGGAACGCATCGCTTTTGTTGCGCTTTGCACTCGTGCTGAGTTGCGATCGAGCATTCGCCCAACCGAGGGCCTTTGTGGGTGCAGATCATTTGTCGACCTTAGATGCAGGTGTGAGAAATGGTGTCGCCGTCGAATGCTGGCCAGCGACCAAGATACGTGGCCAGGTCAGAACACGACCCGCCATAGCAGGACGGAGTTGAACAACCACCGGAGCAGCCACTTCCGTTCCCCGACCAGGCGAAACCGGTTGGTGACCCACAAGCCCCACCGCCGTCAAGTACGCCGATCCAGTGGCAGTCACCCGCGCATGTGCTGCCCGTGGTTGACCCTGTGGTGGACCCGGTCGTGGTGGAATCTGTCGTAGACCCTGTGGTCGATCCTGTGGTGCTGCCGGTAGTCGATGCGGTAGTGCTGGCGGTGGTGGAAGCTGTCGTGGATCCTGTCGTCGAGGATGTTGTTGAGGTCGATGAAGTTGATGCCGTCGTTGAGGACGTTGAACTCGATGACGAGGTCGACTCGGTCGTCGATTCCGTGGATGAACTCGAACTGGTGGAGGTCGATTGCGGCGTGCAGTCCACGCACTTGCCGGACATCGTCGACGGCCAGCCTGTCGCCGGACCGGTTCGACGCCCGATGATCGATCGACAGCGATCGTCGACGAAGGCCGGAGCCTTATAGGTCACGTCCAGGGCCGCGTTGCAGAAGCTGCTCGTCAGTTGGAAGCGAAAGGCGAACGTCGCCCCGTCATAGGTTCCCTCGACCGAGCCGCCGCCCTCTTTCCCGTTGATCGAGAAATAAGACTGAATCCAGCTCCAAGTTGATTCATCCCATCTGATCTCGGCTTTGATGTCGCGGCCGGCGGAACAGTCCTCAGGCGCATCGTCGGGATCCTCGCAATCGTGCCCCGCGACGGTGATCGTGGAAGGGTGATCGTCCCAGTCGGGATCTTTGTCGATGTATGGGAAGTTTTCGCAGTCCGGATCTTCGACTGTGTTGTAGTAGTACAGAGAACCGACGATGTGCGCGTGTTGAAAGACGACTGCGGTGTTGTGGCCTTGGCCCGAGTTGCCCGGCGCGTCAAAATGAACCCAAATCCCGTCCGTGACTCGGTAGGTCCATTGGCAATCGGCAGCACTTCCTGTCCGCACCATTGGATAATCGCCCGCCGCCAACACAACGACCGGAGAACCAGCTCCGTCCAGGACGCCCTTGATGTCACTCGAAACGTGCAGCGTCTTACAGTCACTTGTGCAGCCGACACAATCCGATGTGGAGGTCGCTCCGACTGAGAATTCAAACTGCATGCATTGCTTTGCCTCTGGTGGTACAACGCCACCAATGACAACCCCAGTCGATTGGATCGCGCCTGCTCGCTGGTCGAGTCGACGTTGCCCGACCTGTAAGCCGGATAGCATCCGCTCGACTTCCTTTTTCCAAGCCTGCTGTTCTTCGGGGAATGTGGTGCGAAGCATCTGTGTTAGTCCTGGTAGACCGTGCGGCCGGTCAGTTTGTCGACGTAGGCAAATCCGAACGTGCTTTGAACGCCAGCCAGTTCTTGGTAGGTGTCTCCGCGCCAATTCATGCTGGTTCGCCACAAGAATTGATTTGTCTGCGTCGAGACCTGAGTCAGATCGCGAATACCGAGTCGCTGTTTGATCTGTGCTGGATCTTCGCCCGCGGCTTCGGCTCGATCGCTGGAGAATTGCACGGTCGTCGTCATGTTCTCGAAGTCGTATTCCACGTCGGTCACGTAGGCCTTGATTGCCTCCCAGCCGGTCGTTGTGGTCCCTCCGCTGCCGTCGTTCGCTGCGAATGAGACGCAGAGATTCAGCCGAGACCATGAAAAGTCGATGCCATCAAGTTGGAAACCACCGATCCAGCTGATGTCCTGCGATTTCTCAAGCTGGCTCGTTGCCAGTGCGACCATCTGCGCGACTCGATCGGCACTCGTGACCGGCTGGCCGTACTCATAACCGATGGCAAGCTGTTCGTCGTAAACTCGCTTCTCCAGTTGCAAGCCTGCCACCGTGTACGCGGTCCCCTGGTATCCGGTTTCGGGGACGCGCACGAGCAGCGACGGCTCGAACGGGGCCCATAGCAGTTGGGCAGCGTTTGGCGGGAAGTAGTGTTGCCCGATGTATTGGGCTGTTTGTCCGAATTGCTGCTCGACGGTCAGAAACGGCACCGTCGTTGGAAAGCTCGCGACCCCATTCAGGAAGTCGAGGTAGCAACCGGCTGCACCGATCCATGTATTGCCCGCGTCCCATGACAAATTGAACTGCGGGAACTTGACGTTCTGCCAAATGAATTCCGAAGTACGCAACGAAACCCAGTCCGGCAAAGCCTGGGCGGATCTGCGTTTGGTCGCGTCGATGATCTGCCACGCGGCGTACGTCTCGATCGAGTGAGCGCCGATCAGTTCCAACTCGATCGCGCTGCCGATCGGTAGAAGTGTGTTCGTCCAGCCATCAGGGGCGAAATCGGGGTGAATCCATGTGTACAACTCCGCTGATGTCGTCGGCGGTCCGTAAATCGACATGGCCGTAAAGCATTTATCGAGGTTCGGCGAGAGCTCCAAAGTGAGCACCGGAAAATCGATGGTCGGATCGTTCAGCGTGACCGTCACTTCCGGCGCGGCGGTGATATCGCGGAATCTCCATAGCCTTGTGCCCGGTTCCCACAATAAACGGCATCGCGGCTCGTATCGTTGCAGCCGTTCCGTTGATGCCCTGACCGATTCGCTTTCCCAAACGATCTTTTCCTGCGGAACAAACGTCAATCCGACCAGATCGTCGACAACGTAACCGTCACCGATCGAATTACCTGGCACACAGTTCCGGCGGTAGAGTGGAACGCGGCAAATATCAATGATGCCACCGAGCAAAAAGCCGATGCTGGCGTTTTGGCCCAAGCTGGCAGCATAATCGGCATCGCTTTCGTCAACGGCGTTGTAGACCACGCGAGGGATCGCGCCGATCGCATCTGCGGGGATCCCTTCACCGGCGTCGACGTAGGCGGCAGACATGAACATGGTTTCGCGGGCGGCCCGATAGGTCGGATCGAAACAGACAATCGAGACCTTGTTGGAATCGCCCCCCGGCCCGACAGTCTCCACGAATCCCTCAAATAGTGGATGATCTGCATCCTGATCGGTGGTCCCATCGGCCAGCTTGTCACCTTCGAACCAGAACCGGACAAACGCTAATCGCTCGATCGGTGTCGTATGCTCCGGCGCGGTGATGCTGAACGAAAGTTGGGTGGCGTGTGAATAGGCAATCGTCAGCTTGCAGTTTGACGCTGCCAGCGCGGCCAAATCCACGTCGACGAATTCGCCGAACGGTTCCACCTGTTTTTGTAGTCGGGCGATGCTCATAAACTGTTTGCCTGTGCTCGTGCTCGTTGTGCGTTGGCGACTGCGGCCCCGGTGACGTTGGCGAGATCCTTCTTCATTCGATCAATCGTCTGCTGCTGTGCTGCTGTCGCGGCTGCGTTCGCAGCGACGGCTTTCAACTGTTCTTGCACTGCCTGCAGGGTGTTACCGGAAACGTTTCCCTGCGCGGCCTGCTCAACCAATGTTTGGTTGGCGACCTGGGCTTGAGCGTTGATCAGGTCGGTCGGGTCGGTTTTCCCTTGTCGGAAGCGTCGGCCGGCGGTCTGTGCGGCTTCGTCCTGTGCTTGCTTCTGCAGTCGCTTCAATTGCTGATCCGCGGCCCCGCCGTTGTCGAATTCGGCCTGCTTTCGGAGGTCTTCATTGTTGGCGTTAACGTACTGTTTCGCCCGGTCGCGCGCCTGCTGTTGAAGTGCCTTTTGAACGTCCTTGCCGTTGGCGTTGCTGAGCAAGTCTTGCGCATTGAATCCGGCCTTTCCGAGTGCTTCGGCATTCGTGTTCTTTAGCGCGGCCTGCTTCGCTTTCTCGATGGCAATGGCCTTGTCGGATTCTGCCTGGCGGTCTTGCAGCTTCTGCACCATCACTTCGCGATTGAACGCGGCTTCGGCGGCTGCTCGCTTCCGTTGATAGTCGTAGTTGGCCTTGCGCACGTCATCTTCTGACTTGGCAGCGGCGGTGGCCTGCTTCAACTCTTCTTCGATGCCTTTGATCTTCAGGGCGTGCAATGCGCCTTCGGTGTCTCGCTGGGCCTGCTTGAGCGCAACGTCTTTCTTGTCACCTTCCAGCAAGTTGGCTTTGGCCTTCGCCTCTTCGCCCGACTGCTTGATCAGCGCCTCGGCGGTTTTCAGGTCTTCATTGCGTGCATCGAACACCAGGTTCCGGCGGAAGTCATAGAAGCCTTCGAGGATCTTCTTTTCCTTGTCATAGGCTTCTTGGAACTGCTTCACGTCCCGCAGCTGGGCTTCCCATTGGCTCTTGGCGTACTCTGCTTCGAATTGCTTTCGTTGTTCTAATGACTTCTGCAGCGACTGAACGCGGGCGGTTTCTTCGGTTTGCAGGATCTTCGTTTTCTGAAGTTCTAGCGCCTTCAACTCCTCATATAGTCCCTTCTGGACATTTCCGGCGCGTGCCTGAGTCGCTGCGGCCTCCCGAACTGCTGTGATCTCCTTTTCAACCCCGGCGACCGTGGCAATGGATGCAATCTGGGCAGTCCTAGCCCTTTGGCTTTCATCTGCGGCCAAGCGTTCATTTGCGTCACGTAGCGCAGCGAATCCGTCTTTCTCCTTCTCTCGCTGGGCTTCCAGCTTTTCTATTGCTTCGCGCTGCTCTTGCGTGACTCCGCTCAAAGCCTCGCGGATGTTGTTGAGCGATTTGATATTGTTGTCGGCGGTCCTCGTGGCGACCGTGTCTACGTCCTTCCAAGCCTGTGTCAGACCAGAACCGATGGCCTCCACCAGTGGAGAAGTCGCGAGCGCTATTTGTTTGAGGTTCCCGACCAGTTCGCTACCAACATTCCCGATTTCCTCGCCAACTCCCGATGCGGCTTTCTGGATGCGATCTAGATTTGTGGTCTTGTTGCCCAGTTCGTCGACACGCTCCCCGGTTCGTGCCATCACAGCCTCGTAACCGGTCAACAGGATCGTTCCTGCAGTGATAACCGGACCGAGCCCGCTGAACGTGCGAACGGCGGCAATCCCGACTGCGGTGGAAGCCTGGCCAATGGACTCCCATTGACCTGTCACAGTCGCCAGCGCCACACCGAAGGCAGTTGCCTTAGATGCGGTCGAGAGAAACGAATTCCCCTGCTTATCGGTGGCCTCGGCGGCTTCGTTTGAAGTTCCTTTGACTGCCTTGATGACTTCGACAGCGCCTTTCGTGAGCAAGGTGTATTTCAACACCATCAACCCGCCCTTGATCAGAGCGTCGGTCACCTTCGTTCCCACAGCGAACGCGAATTCCTCAGCGCCATACACCGCATGCACGGTTGAATCAGCCAGCTCGGCGACTTTGCCGATCATCTTGGCGGCTTCGGCCTGGGCATGAGCGTTGGCGGTAACAACTGTCGAACCGAACGTTTTCCAGTCCTGGGTAGACTGTTGAACGATCGTGATCTGCTGGGCCTGCTGCTCCGACAGTTCTGCGGACCCCGTTGAAAGGTTCTGCAGAGTGTCGGTCAGCGTCTTCAGGCCTGCCGTCGCCTTGTCGTCGAGATTGATACTGATCGTGGCCATGACTTCCCCCTAGCTCTTGGCCATCTGCTTGACGAGTTCGGCCACGTATTCGGATCGCTGCTCGTCAATCGCGAGCAGCGTTTCAACCTGTTCTTCCGGCATCTGCATCAACTCGCGGGCGGGGATTCCGGTTGCTTTTGAGAGTCGGCGGATTCTCCTGCAGTTGACGTAGAATCGGAGTTCGTCGCTGATGCTGCCTCCGTCTCCGTTGCCTCGCCAGAAGTCGCGGGCGGCTCGGGTGACGGCGGCATGAGTACCAAAGGGCGGAATGCCTCATTGGCGATGGCCGTGACCTGGGTCACGATCTCGGGTGCGGCTTCCATCAGGGTGAACAGTCGCGCGGCGGTGAACGGAATCGCCTGGTCTTTGTCGTTGGTCACGTCCTGCCAATCAACAATCGCGTCACGAATGCGACCGAGTCGATATTCAGGCCAAGCATCTTCGGTGCGGCCACCATAGGCCAGGACTTCGCGGCCCTCGTCGGCAAATCGCTGTTGGAATGTCGGTTTGGCCACGAGAACCGTAAACGTCTGACCATCGGCCAGTGTGATCGTCTTTGGTTCTGGTGCGGTCGACTTTGACTTTGGAATAATCATTCGGCTTGTCCTTGTGTGGTGATGCG
>DASYEA010000236.1:0-2576 GCA_036499265.1 Schlesneria sp.
GCAAGGCCGAATTGGATGTCGTTGAAGCAAAAGGCGCGCAACAGAAGCTCGATCTCGAGTTGACGCGCCAGGCCGCCATTCGATTGTTGGCACAAGTCAAAGAGCTCGAAAAGAAGTCGCCTCCCGTTGAAAAGCTCGAGCATCGGATCACTCCCGTCAGTAAGACCGTCAATGGGCGCGAACTGCACTTTCGCTTGGAAAAGAATCGCGTAGCTGAGGTTCCCATCGACGCGCTGGTCGAGCGATTGAAGGAACATATTGACCGTCGCAAAGACTGGATCGTGAAGAACAAACAGCACAAAGGAATGGTTGGCCCCATCGGCGGGTTCAACCTGGAATACATCATCGGCGTCGATATGGTTTCCGGCCTGGAAGAGCTTCGCTCTGGAATGGGCGGTTACCGGATGACCATGCGATATTGGGAAATCCATCCCGAAGAGGACCTACGAGGTGAAACGGTCGACGTCGCGCTGTCTCAAGGTTCTCGGTTCTATCAGGTTCTCGTGAACGCTGGCCAAGACACGACACTGACGTTTTGGGTCTACCCCGACAGCTATCAGCTTTATCGCAAGCTCCAGGGATTCGTCCACGAGCACGGGTTCCCGCTTGCGGCCCGCCCACTGCCACACGGCGTCGCGATTTCGGGCTCGCCGAATGGGACGAAGTCGGCCAGCCAATAGCCGAGTCTAGAGCTCGCCTTTACCCGAATCCTGTGGCGTTTCAGCTGGACTCTGGCCAGTCGATGTGCCCACGGAATTGGCTGTCCATTCCATTGCCTGCTGAGCCCGTCGCTTGAGGTAGTTCAGCCAATGCTTGGCCCACACGAATTCGGTCGCCAAGATCGCCAGGCCCGCAGGGATCACGATGGTCGCCGGCCCCGGCAGTACGATCATCGCGATGCCGACGATCACCACGGACATCCCCAGCACGAAGACGACAACCTGCCGAATTAACTTCAGCGGATCGTTTGCAGGAGGGGTTGTCGTACGAACGATCTCTGTCGTTTCTGGCTTGTTCGTTGCTTCCATGCGTGGATTCTACATGCACTGATACGATGCGGAAATGGGCGATGTCTGGGTTCGCAGAGGGCTTCACAATTATTAGTGATTAAAGATGAATTCGTTCGAATTCAAAAGTGCCCAGAAGACATCTTGCAGGCCATGGATCGGATCACGGTCGTTGCTATTGTGAAAGCTTTTGTCGATTGCAGCGAGTTCGCCAGCAGAGGGTTTGCGGGCCAGGGCTGTCAGGTACAGGATTTCAATCTTGCCGGGAATTCCCTTGGTGACTTTCACGGGAACGGACTTGCCGCGATTGGCAGCAACTCGTGAGGGTTTCGTGCTAACAGCTTCCTCGATCTTCAAGATCGAACCGTCCAGGACTCGTCGCAGGAAGCTTCCCTGATCTCCGCTGATCGCGCTGCGAATCAAGTCTCCGTTCATCATCACCAAGGCCTGAGGCACCGTACCGTTGAAATCGGTGGATTCATCATTCTCATCTGTTCCAAACGCGCGGACGAATTGGCCCAGCCACTCGTTGCGCTGCCGCTCGGATTGCTCGTAGTTTCGGCCCGCCTTGTGTGCCTCAGTGGCGACAATCAATGAATCGTAAAGCTGTTCTGCGGTGAAGGGTTTAACATACATGCGGCTGAATAGCGGAGTGGCCCCGGACGCGGGTTCGTCGATTTTGTTCCCCGAGTGCGTCCGACTCGTCAGGTTGTACGTCTCACTGGCCGTGATCCAACGAGTCAAACGCTTCAGGTCATAACCGGAGGCGCGAAACTCTGTGGCGAGGAAATCCACCAGTTCGGGATGGCAGGGGGGATTGTGGGGGCCCATGTCATCGATCGGCTTCGTGAAGCCTGCACCGACAAAGTGAGCCCACATGCGGTTCACGATCGCATGAGTGAGATACGGCTTTGAAGGATCAATGACCAGTTTCGCCAACTGCTTTCGCGGAGTATCAGTCGAAGTGTTGTCGGTCAGCGTTCCATCGACAAACTGCCGCGTGATGGCTTCCATCAGTCCGGATCGCTTCTCGAAAAAGACGACGCTTTCGGCATTGTTATCACTCAGGCTGAATTCCTCGCGCTGGTTTCCACCGGCCCCCTGGCGACGAGTCCCACGGAAAAAGGCGTTCATCCCCCAGAATTGCGACTGCTTCCAATCATTGAACGGGTGGTTGTGGCATTGCGTGCATTGCACCTGCATCCCCAAAAAGATGCGAGCCGTAATCGCGGTCGCGGGAACAGCCTGTTCATTTAAGTGGGCCGCCAAAAATCCAACCGCACCATTTCGAGCGCTCTCGCCTTCGGCAGAGATCAGATCGAACGCGAAGCGATCATAGGGGGCGTTCTTGTCGAATTGCTGCTTCAGCCAACGCTCCAACTCGCCACGATTCGTGCGGCGGTTGTTGGCTCGGCCGATCAGAATGTTGCCCCAGATCGTCGAGAAGTGCTCAGCATAGTCGGGATCGTCCAGGAGTTCATTAATCAAATACCCTCGTTTGTCGGGGCTGCTGTCTCCCAGAAACTGCACCAATCGCGAAAAGGGAGGGGTATGGCCCACGATATCGAG
>DASYEA010000237.1:0-1626 GCA_036499265.1 Schlesneria sp.
GACTGAGGGTGACAAGGCGCCATGTCGGAGAACGAGTGCCAGCGGTTTCAGCATGTGCGACAGGAAGATCTGGCGCGTGAGAGGAAGTTGCAAACGCTTCATTGGTCATACAGTTGGCGAGCCTATCGTGAACTACAAAATACGAGGCTGGACGCGTTACTTAACGGCATTCCAGCCCGATTCGGTCAAACTCATTTCGCAGATGAGAGTCGACCCGCGAAATAAAGGCAAGGAATGGTGGGAGTTATGCATCTCTAATGCATCAAAACCTGCTTGACACAACCTCGTTTTTCCAGGCAACAATCGATGGACGCCGTGTTGGAGGTTGCCGAACTTCAATCTCCGTACATGTTTCGAACGCAATGAAACATCAATTGCGAGTTTCATCGATGCGCATTGATTGACAGCCAGACATCAGTTCCACGTAATTGTGACTGACCAATCTGAACGGGCAAAGTCAAACATTGGATCATTTGTTCTACAAAGGAACACCATGGGATCGATGCGCGTCGCTCAAGTCTCCAAGCCAAACGCTCCTCTCGAAATCGTCGAACGACCCATTCCGGAAGCGGGACCGGGCACCATTCGCATCAAGGTTCAAGCATGTGGAGTTTGTCATAGCGACTCGTTGACCGTGCAGGGAGGGATGCCGGGAATTCAATATCCCCGCGTTCCCGGCCATGAAGTCGCCGGGGTGATCGATGCGATCGGTGCGAACGTCACCGGTTGGTCTGTTGGTGACAAAGTAGGAGTAGGTTGGAACGGCGGCTATTGCGGTCAATGCAGTCCTTGTCGCCAGGGAGATCTGTTTGCCTGTGTGACGCATCAGGCGACTGGAGTGACGTTTGACGGTGGATATGCCGAATACATGATCGCGCCGATTTCGGCCGTGGCACGCATGCCCGCGGGACTGTCCGCCGTCGACGCCGCGCCACTGATGTGTGCGGGGATCACGACCTTTAACGCCTTGCGTCATAGCGGTGCCAACGGTGGCGACGTGGTCGCAATTCTTGGCCTGGGCGGCCTGGGACATCTGGCCGTTCAATACGCCGCCAAGATGGGATTTCACACCGTCTCGATTGCGCGAGGTCAAGACAAGGGCAAGCTGGCTCGACAACTCGGAGCGGCCGTATACATCGACAGCACGAGTCAAGATCCTGCTGCGGAACTGCAGAAACTGGGTGGTGCCAAAGCGATCCTGGCGACAGTCACCGCGGGAGACGCAATGAGCGCCGTGCAAGGGGGCCTCGCCATCAACGGCACGATGGTCGTGATCGGAGCCATCCCCTCGATGGAGATCTCGCCGATCACGCTGCTGATGGGTCGACGCTCTGTCAAAGGCTGGTATTCAGGGATCGCCAGCGACACTCAGGATACGCTCGCTTTCAGTGAACGAACGGGCGTGCAATCGATGAACGAAGTCTATCCACTCGAAAAAGCCGCCGAAGCCTACGCCCACATGATGAGCGGCAAAGCTCGCTTCCGAGTCGTGCTGACGATGGGGAAGTGATCCCCCTTGGAGTGCTCCGGCTCAACGGAGCTTTGGCTTCAGTCAACCAACAGTAGTAGCGGAAGGGCGCAAGCCCTCCGGTGTCTTTCCATCGACGAAAAAGACACCGGACGGCT
>DASYEA010000238.1:0-5771 GCA_036499265.1 Schlesneria sp.
TGTTTCAGGCCGACCGTAACGTTCCACAGCCGAACATCGGGGCACTATCGCTGACGCGTGAACTCAGATCGACGTGAAGGTCGCGGCGCGGGTATCCCTATCGCACGACAATAGCCAGTGACAATTCGCCGCGAAACTGACGGATACCGACCCATGTGGCAACGACGGTTAGCGATGAGTGGCGAGAGCCAACATGCGTCGAGCACGTTGCTGATCGGCCAGCTTGCTCTTGATCTCTTCGTCAGTCTTGGCGACTCGTGACGAAGCCGCTGCCAGTTGCTTCTCAGCTTCGGCTGCGGATAGGTTGGCGACGGGGACAGCTCGATGCGTCAGTAGCGAGACCGTGGGGCCAAGGACCTGAACGAATCCACCGTCAATGAAAAAGTGCTGCTCGCCAGTCGCGGTCGTGACTTTCAACTCGCCGCAACCTAGCCGACCAATCAGTGGCAGACGACCGGGAAGGATCCCGATATCGCCGTCGTACAGGGGAAATCGCAGCGCGGACACCGGCTCATCGAGCAGAGTTCGCTCGGGAGTAACAATCACCAGCCGCAGCTTTTCACCAACCATAATATGTTAGCCGAATTCAGTTTTCAGTTGAGCGTTGCCGGGAAAATCCTCCCGGTCGGAATCGAACCGACGACCTTCCGTTTATAAGACGGAGACTCTTGCCACTGAGCTACGGGAGGCGTTGCCCCCGCGTATGTCGCTTTCAATCCTGACCATGGAAGACGCTTTCCGACTTTGACCAATCGTTCCGACTAAGCCTTCGCCATCTTTTCTGCCTGCTCGGCAGCTTCCTTGATACCACCGACGTAGGTGAAAGCACCTTCAGGCAGGTGGTCCCACTTGCCGTCGCACAGTTCTTCGAAGCTTTCGATCGTTTCGCCGAGAGGGGTGATCTTGCCCTTCTTCCCGGTGAACGGTTCGGCAACCAGGAACGGTTGCGACAAGAACCGCTCGATACGACGAGCACGATGCACGACCAGCTTATCTTCTTCGCTCAATTCATCGATACCGAGAATGGCGATGATGTCTTTCAACTCGCGATACCGTTGCAGGATCTGCTGCACGCGACGAGCGATCTTGTAGTGACGCTCACCGACGACCAGCGGGTCGAGAATTCGCGAGGACGACGACAGAGGATCGATCGCGGGGAACAATCCCTTTTCTGCGATGCTTCGTTCCAGATACAGGAATGCATCCAAGTGCGAGAACGCGGTCGCGGGGGCAGGGTCGGTTGGATCGTCTGCAGGAACGTACACGGCCTGCACCGAGGTAATTGCACCACGATTAGTCGATGTGATTCGTTCTTGCAGGGCACCCAGTTCGGTACCCAGAGTTGGTTGGTAACCGACTGCGGACGGCATACGTCCCAGCAACGCGGACACTTCCGAACCGGCTTGTGAGAAACGGAAAATGTTATCGACGAACAGCAGGGTATCGGCACCCGTCGCGTCGCGGAACCATTCGGCCATTGTCAGCGCGGTCAAGGCAACGCGAAGACGAGCTCCTGGCGGTTCGTTCATCTGACCGAACACCATCGCGGTTTGCTCGATGACGCGTCGACCAGTGCTACCGATTTCGGCTTCTTGCATTTCCAGCCACAGGTCGTTTCCTTCGCGAGTTCGTTCACCGACCCCTGCGAACACCGAATAACCGCCGTGTGCGGCAGCAATACGGGCGATCAACTCGGTCAGAATGACTGTCTTGCCGAGACCGGCACCGCCGAACAGACCGGCTTTACCACCGCGAACGAACGGCACCAGCAGGTCGATAACCTTGATGCCCGTTTCGAACATTTCGGTCTTGGAACTGAGGTCTTCCAGCTTTGGAGGAGCACGGTGGATCGACCAACGTTCGTCGTGAGCAACGTCGCCACGTCCATCGATAGGATCACCGAGCACGTTGAAGACGCGACCTAGGGTCCCCTTACCAACCGGCACACTGACGGGAGCGCCGGTGTCGGACACTTTCATGCCGCGGACCATGCCGTCCGTCGAACCCAAGGCAACGCAGCGAACGCGTCCGCCACCCAGGTGCTGTTGAACTTCGCCTGTCACCTTGATCTTCAGGCCTTTGACTTCCGTTTCGATCGTCAAGGCATTGTAGATCGCGGGAAGCTTGTCCATCGGAAATTCGGCGTCGAACGTCGAACCGATGATCTGAGTGACATGGCCGGTATTTGCGGTCGCAGTAGTCATGCTCTTCGTTCTCTGACTTCTCGTGGTTGTGTCTGGAAGTCCCAGGTTGATTGTTGTCTATGCTGTGCCTTCGTAGCCACAGCCAATGGCGAAGTCGGCAGCCTTATTCGAGGGCCGCTGCACCGCCGATAATTTCACTCAACTCCGATGTAATCTGTGATTGGCGAGCTCGGTTGTATTGAGCTCGAATTGCTCGAATCATGCCGTCGGCATTCTCCGTCGCACTCTTCATCGCCACCATTCGAGCAATCTGTTCACTGACCCCGGCATCGAGGAAGCATTTGAACAGGCGAGCTTTGAAGGAGGCCGGAACGATCTCTTCGAGAATCTCGCGTGGTGATGGCAAAAATTCGTATTCGACAGTCGCCTTCGGCTTTTCAGTCGCTGCCACTGTGGTTTGTTGGAGCTTTCCAATTGGCAGCAACGTCTCAACGACGGCCTTCTGTCGAGACATCGTCTCGAACTTCGTATAGGCCACGTCGAGACGATCGATGTCACCACGGATGAAGCTGTCGATGTAGCGTGAGGCCAGTTCGTCAACTTGCTCGAATGTCGGTTTGTCTTCGAAGTGAGTGTAGCTGGCTGCGGTCGCGATCTTCTGGAACTTGAAGAATCCGATACCGCGCTTACCTGACACTTCGATCTTCACGTCGACCTGATTCGCCTTCGTTTCGCGAATTCGCTGCTGGGTTAGCCGCAACACGCCACCGTTGTAACCGCCGCACAGGCCGCGATTCGAAGTGATCACCAGCAGGATGGCCGTCTTCTCAGTTTCGCGTTGTTGCAGTAACGGATGCGTGAAATCAGAACCTTCACCGGCCATCGTTTGCGAGAGGTCAGCAACGATTTCAGAGATCTTGCGAGTGTAAGCCGCGGCTTCAACCGCTCGATCCATCGCCTTCTTGAAGCGCGCCGTTGCTACCAGTTCCATCGTTCGCGTGATCTTGCGAACGTTGCGAACGGCTTTCAACCGCTTGATGATCTTTCGCGCTTTAGCCATGACTTACTTCTGCCTGACCAGTACCTGACGTCACCGACCTACGGAATCTGCAGACCTCACTTCGTGTGAGTCCGCTCCCATTCCTTCCGCCACTCTTCGAGAGCCGTTTTCAGCCCGCTTTCAGTCTTATCATCCAAGACACCCGTATTGATCAGGGCATCACGGATTTCGCTCTTCGTTTCACGCATGAACTGCAGCATGTTCGTTTCGGCGTCCTGTACTTGCGGGACAGGCACCTTGTCGAAGTAACCCTTCGAACCGGCGTAAATACTCATGACCTGATCGGCGGCAGCGAGCGGCTTGAACTGAGGCTGTTTCAGCAATTCCACCATGCGGTAACCGCGATCGAGTTGCTGCTGCGTCGCCTTATCGAGTTCCGTACCCAACTGGGCAAATGCTTCCAGTTCGCGGAAGGCTGCCAAGTCCAGTCGCAAGCTACCGGCGACCTTTTTCATGGCCTTCGTCTGAGCGTTACCACCGACGCGCGATACTGAGATACCGACGTTGATGGCGGGGCGAACACCCTTGAAGAACAAGTCCGGTTCCAGATAGATCTGGCCGTCTGTGATCGAAATCACGTTCGTCGGAATGTATGCCGAAACTTCACCTTCGAGTGTTTCGATGATCGGCAATGCCGTCATCGAACCGCCACCCAGTTCATCGCTGAGCTTCGCGGCACGTTCCAGCAAGCGGCTGTGACAGTAGAACACGTCCCCAGGGTACGCTTCGCGGCCTGGTGGTCGTCGCATCAGCAGCGACAGTTGGCGATAAGCGGTCGCCTGGCGAGTCAGATCGTCATACACAACCAAGGTATGCTTACCTTGATACATGAAGTGTTCGGCGATCGCCGCACCAGCATAAGGAGCGATGTATTGCAGTGGGGCTGGATCGCTGGCGGAGGCACTCACGACGATCGTGTAGTCCATCGCACCGGCTTTGGTCAACGCTTCAATCACGCCGGCGGTCGTACTGGCTCGCTGGCCGCAGGAGACGTAGACGCAAATGACGTCGCCGCCCTTTTGGTTGATGATCGCATCGATCGCAACAGCTGTCTTACCGGTCTTGCGGTCGCCGATGATCAATTCTCGCTGACCGCGACCAACTGGGGTCATTGCGTCAACAGCCTTGATTCCTGTTTGAAGCGGTTGCTTCACAGGTTGACGTCCGGCGACACCAGGCGCGGTCGTTTCCAATGGTCGAGTTGTCTCGGCCATCACCGGACCCTTGCCGTCCAGAGCCACACCCAGCGGATCGACGACACGGCCGATCAGGGCGTTGCCAACTGGTACCGACAACAGGGCACCGGTCGTACGGACCTCTTCCCCTTCGGAAATTTTCAGGTAGTCGCCGAGGATGATCACACCGACGGAGTTCTCTTCCAGGTTGAACACCTGGCCGCGAACACCGCTGGCAAATTCGACCATTTCACCGGCCATGGCCGAAGCCAAGCCGTAAACTCGCGCGATACCGTCACCCACTTCGACAACGTGACCGACTTCACTAGTTTGAAGCTGGCCACGAAAGTCTTCAATTTCCTTCTGGATGACTGAAGCGATCTCGCCCGCGTTGAATTTCATTCAGACACCTCTCGCGCAATCGAGCGCGAAGTTGCTTAATTTGAGTCTTGAGAGAACCATCGTAGACCGTGTCACCCACGCGAATGACCAGCCCACCGACCAACGTCGAATCGACCCGTGTTTCCAAAATCGGCTCAATCGAAAGCGCCGAACGAAGCGTCGAGCGGATCGAGTCCAGCGTTTGACCGCTAAGCTCGGCTGCGCTCGTCACACTCACTCGCCGCTGTCCCGATCGCCGTTCGAATTCCCGTTGCGCCAGGCGACGAATCGTCGGCAACAACGACAACCGATCGTGCCGTGCCAGCACTTTCAGGAAGCTCGTAAACCTTGGTGTGGCTCGCGATGCAACAATTCGGTCGATCAACTGAATCTTTTCGTCGGTGCCAATCGATGCGCCGTACAGCAGTCGGCTGAAATCCGACTGCGAAGCCAGAACATCGTCGACGAACGAAATCAGTTCCTCGGTGGCGCTGGCGGTTTCGGAGCCAGCAGCACCCAAGTATGCGTCCACGTAGACCTTCGCGATCGATTCCCCGCGAGGGTCTTCGGCAGCATTCGACTTCATTGTTTTCTGATCAACGTCCACAGGTTCAATCCTGTCCGCACTGCGCCAGCGACTTCATCAGCAAGCCGCCTGCTACTAAAGCACACGCCATCCACGATCAGTTACGGCGAATATTCATTTCCGACAGAGCCTGACCAACAAGACGATCTTGATCGCCTTGATTCAGGCTGCGCCCGATCACTCGTTCGGTGGCACCGACGACATTGGTAGACACGAAGTCGAACAACTCGGCCAGCGCCTGATCTCGCGAACGCTCGATCTCGGCAATGGCACGGTGCTTCAACGCTTCCGATTCCGTCTGAGCGGTTGTCACAATGTCTTGCTTCAACCTTTCAGCATCACGGCGCGCTTCGGCCAGTAGCTCGCGAATTTCGTCCGCCACAGTCGCCAGCTTGGCTTCTCGTTGAGCGATCATCTCTTCGGAT
>DASYEA010000239.1:0-4305 GCA_036499265.1 Schlesneria sp.
GTATATAGTGGAAAGGGTAAGGGCGCAAAAACTCGCATTTGAGAGAAAGGATGCTGTCGAACGCGAAACTCTTAATCCAATTGTCCCTGGTGAAAACGGGGACTGCGACGTCGGTTGTTCCGATGTGTTGACGGGAACGGCGACGACTGTTGGGCAATTTCGGTAGACGGAAACACTCCGCATCGAGAACGTTTGTCGGACATTAAAGACTCGTAGTTTCTGCCCCTTGACCGGCGAGTCTGAAACGTGTGTGATGTCTTAAGACAAACATTGGAATTGCCCCCGTCGCAAGCGTAACCAATGTCGCTTAGGGTGCCTCTAGTCATGCACATGACTGAAGTCCCCCGAATTGATTGGAGACATTCCTGACACTGAGAAATGTCAGGCGGCCGAGAACGATTCGGGGCCAGAATGTTCCAGGGCCAGAACGATTTTGGGGAAGTCAGCGAAAAACTTCAGGAACCCAGCCTGAGTGATTTGACTTCCGTCGTGCTTCTGTTTGAGATGGTCACATTCATTAAGCGTGGTTCAGATGAATCCGACTAATGAATGGGCCGGACCTGAACAGATGCCGCATAAAGGGCCAAACGAGCGATTGAGATCGAAATCACTCTCTGAACTTTGAGCAGTTTTGGGGTTGAGCAGTTTTGAGATCGACCGCAGGGCACTTGTGAATGCGAGAAAATGAGACCTCGAGAAATGGATTTTGATAGGTTTTCGCCCAGTGAAACCTTGATCATCTCAGACTCGACATGGCACTGAGCAGGGAATTGCGGCGAGCGAGCGGTTGAACTTTGTGTTGACTATTTAAAATGGCCGAACACGCTGGCCAAAACAGAAATCGACCGACAAACGCAAGATTATCGCGATATGTTCCTTGGAAATGACAATTTGTTAAGATGCCTGGCCGCGAACCTTCACGCAATCCATTGCGGATGATTTGGGAGAGTAAAGCGGCTGGCCCTAGAGAGAATGAGCTACGTCTTGATTCGGTCACGACGAATATTGAACATGAGAAAATCACCCCCTTTCAATTCGATTTCCCTGAAGTTTGCGCTCCAAGCCGGTGCGCACGACATCACACTTCGCCTGGACTGTCCGTTCCAACAGTCCGGCTGTCACTGGTCATGGACGACGTGAGACCCCTCGAGGGTTGATTCTGGGTGTTGATTTTCGCCCCTCGCGGACGCGACCCGGTTTCGGGCAAGGAGACCGCGACGGATGCAAAGTACATGGATGTGCGATCCCGCAATTATCGACAAGGAGTGCATCGTGCCACGTTACGAAGCCAAACTACAAACTCTGCTGAACACTGGCCGCACCCAAGGCGGTTACCTGACTTTCCATCAAGTCGACGACTATCTCCCTGACGAAGGGGGCGAACCGACGATTGTAGACGAACTGGTTCTGGCGCTCGAAGACGCCGGCCTGACGCTGGTCGACACCACGACCGACGACGACTACAAGACACCCGAAGGTCAAGAAAGCGATATCCCCGATATTCCGGAAGATAATCCGCTCAATATGACCGCAGGCAAACTGGGCGATCAACCGACCGCCGTCCTGTCACGCGATCCAATTCGCATGTACCTGAGCCAGATGGGTGACATTCCCCTGCTGACTCGGGACAAAGAGATTTATCTCGCCAAGGAAATCGAAGTCGCCCGCAAACGCCTGCGTCGCATGATCATGGAATGTGATCTGTCGATGAAGGTCACCGTCGACACCATGAAGAAGGTCCGAGCTGGCGAACTGCCATTCGAACGCACCCTGCGGACATCAGACACGGAAAACGTCAAGAAGGAACAAATCCTCGGACGGATGCCGCACAACCTGAAGACTCTCGACCATCTTCTGTCGAAGAATGCCGAAGACTTCAAGATCACCCAGTCGCCAACAGTCCCGACCGCAGAAAAGAAGGCGGCCCAGGAACAACTGCGGACACGGCGCCGCAAAGCCGCGACCCTGTGCGAAGAAATGAGCCTGCGAACTCAGCGATTGCTGCCCGTCGGAAAGCGGCTGGAGCAAATCTCGCGGCGAATGGACGAACTGGAAGTCATGATTGCCCAGAAGGGCCGTCAGCATCGCACAGAAGAAGCCAATTGCCTGAAGCGAGAATTGCAGGATTTGATCGACCTGACGTGCGAAACGCCGGCCTCCATGCGAGCCCGCGTCCGCGAAATCCAGAAGCGGATGGCTGTCTGGACCAAGGGCAAACAACGCCTGTCGGGTGGTAACCTGCGGCTGGTTGTTTCGATCGCCAAGAAGTACCGAAACCGCGGACTGAGCTTCCTGGACTTGATCCAGGAAGGCAACGCAGGTCTGATGCGCGGCGTTGAGAAATACGAATACCGTCGCGGCTACAAGTTCTCGACCTATGCCACATGGTGGATTCGCCAGGCGATCACCCGCGCTGTCGCCGACCATGCCCGGACCATCCGGATCCCGGTCCACATGTTCCAGAGCATCTCGGCATTGAAGACCCGCAGCGAAGCCATTCGCCAGGAAACCGGTCGCGAACCGACCTTGGAAGAATTGGCCGAGGCCGTTGGTCTGAGCGTCGAGGAAACCGAGCGGATCATGAAGACGTGGCGGCATCCAGTCAGTCTGGATACTCCCGTCGGCGAAAGCGAAGACAGCAGCTTTGGCGATTTCCTGGAAGACGACAACGAAGGCAGCCCGGCCGACTCCGCGATGCATAAGTTGCTCAAGGACAAGATCGAGCACGTGCTCCGCAGTCTGACCTATCGCGAACGCGAGATCATTCGCCTGCGATACGGTTTGGGTGACGGCTACAGCTACACCCTGGAAGAAACCGGCCGTATCTTCAAAGTGACCCGAGAACGAATTCGGCAGATCGAATCCAAAGCGCTCCGCAAACTGCAGCACCACACCCGCAGCGAACACCTGAAAGGTTTCGTCGAAGGCTTGTCACACCTGGCTTTGACGGAAGGTCAAATGATGACCGACGCCGAAGCAGGGGATCCAGTCGTAGCCGCAATTCAAGATGGATTCGTCGACGAATAGTCGTCGCAGTTTGATTCCGATGCGAAACAAAAAGCCCGCCACAGTAGTGACGGGCTTTTTCATTTCGTAGCATGAGCCTCGGGCTTGTGCATGTGAGACATTGTGACTGTGCGTGTCAGTCAGGATGAAATCGAAAATGTTGACTGAAAGCCTGACCATTGTTTCTGTCGTGTCGGCCGTCATTTCGGCGGCGATGGGAGTCATGTTCTGGCTGACTGTCAGGAGAATCGGGGCCCTGCACGCCATCTCTCAAGTTGAAGGAACTGGTCCGACAGTATCCGTGATTGTTCCAGCCCGGAATGAACAGGCCGATCTGGCTGCAGCCCTGCGTTCCATTTGTGACCAGGAAGGCGTGCAGTTGCAGGTCATCGTTGTGAACGATCACTCGAGTGATCAGACGGGGGCCATCGCGGACTCGTTTGCCGAATCAGATCAGCGTGTCATCGTGATTCACAACCCTCCACTTGCTGCTGGCTGGTTGGGAAAAGCGAACGCTATGGAAACGGCGTTCCGACAAGCCACTGGAGAATTCCTGGTTTTTGCCGACGCAGATGTCATCCATGATCGGCGATGTTTTATCAGCGCCCTGACCGAATTTCAGCGACACCCAACCGGCATGCTAAGCCTGTTGCCAAAAGTCATCATGGAGTCATTCTGGGAGAATGCTCTGCTGCCACATGCGGTCATGGCAGCGACGGTGCAGTTTTGCGCGCCAGGTGTCAATAATCCCGACTCGCCGCATGCCGCTGCTGCCGGCGCATTCATGCTGGTGCGACGAGAAACCGTGGAACAGCTGCACGGATTGGACTGCATCAAATCGGATTACCTGGACGATGTGGCACTGGCGAAAGCCGTCAAGCGGATCGGCCACGACTCGCGGGTCATCCTGGCCCCCGATTTGGTGAAAGTGAGACTTTTCAAGGGGAACCGCGATGCTTTTTGGGGCTTCACGAAAAACATCCTGATGGCCGTCAGCAACATCTGGGTGGCGATTCCGACGATGTTTTTACCGATCTTCGTGTACTGGCTGCCACTCGTTTGCCTGGCATTGGGAACCGTCAGCTTGAATTGGACGATGATCGCAGCAGGGGGATCGGCATACCTGATTCAAGCCTGCCTGCTATTTCCCGCCCGGAAACTTTGTCAGTTCCGCTGGGGGAAGGCCTTGTTCTTTCCTTTCAACGCGTTGCCCGTACTTTGTTGCTTCACGATGGCGCTGTACTACCGCCTGAGCCGCGGTTCGGTTGCCTGGCGCGGCCGTGTGGTGCGAATTGTGAA
>DASYEA010000240.1:0-5740 GCA_036499265.1 Schlesneria sp.
GACAATGCCCGATGTGATTGCCACCTTGCCAGAGGCAGACCGTGCCGCGGCAGTGGAGGCTTTGGTCCATTTCCTCGCCACAACAGGCTCGGTCACAGATTCTCAGCCCGACAAGAACTCCGCAAAGAAAGGCGAAAGCGCCTTTCAAAAATCGGGGTGTGTCGCCTGCCATCAATCACTGGATGGCAAGCTGGCCGATCTGACAACGTCGGTCGCACTCCCTGACATTGGCAAGAAGTATTCCGTCCCAGGCCTGATCGCATTTTTGAAGGATCCGTTGAAATCACGTCCATCAGGTCGCATGCCGGCCTTGGGCCTAAAGGACGAGGAATATCGCGACATCGCTCAGTACTTCGTCAAGGACGTTGAGTTGATCCCGACGGTGAAGTACGCCGTGTACGAAGGGGGCTGGAGTGACATTCCCGATTTTGGCGCACTGACGCCGAAGTCGACGGGCCAGTGTGCAGGATTCGATTTGACCGTGGCTGGCCGAGAGAACAATTTCGGCATCCGCTTCACGACGTTTGTGAAGATCACCAAGCCGGGGCAGTACCAGTTTCATCTGGCCTCCGATGATGGCAGCCGTCTGACAATGAATGGCGAAGTCGTCGTGGATAACGGCGGTGTGCATCCTCATTCGTCGAAATCCGGCAAGAAGGTTCTGGACGTCGGCTTTCATGAAATGATTGTCGACTACTTCCAAGGAGGTGGCGAGTGGACGCTGGATGTCGAGATTTCCGGCGGCGGACTGAAGCAGCAGACCGTGGCCAGTTTCATTTCCATCGAGCCGAAAGATCCCGAACCAACCGCTAAAAAGTCTGGATTTTCGGTGAATCCGTTGCTCGCCGATCAGGGGAAAGTCCTCTTCGGTTCGCTCGGCTGTGCCGGCTGCCATCAGTTGAAGCAGGGGGACAAGCAACTTGCTTCGGAACTGAAGGCCAAGCCATTTGCCGAATTGACCGGTACCGGTGGATGCCTTGCGGAGGCACCGACAGGCAAGGCACCTCGCTTTAGTCTCAGCGCCAAACAACGTGCGGCGCTGGTCGCGGTGCTGAAATCAAATACCGAAGAATCTGCTGCTGAAAAAATCCATCGGACGCTGGCTTCGCTGAACTGTTACGCCTGCCACAAACGTGGACAACTGGGCGGCGTCGAGAAGGCTCGTGATCCTTATTTCGAATCGCTGCAAAAAGAAATGGGTGACGAAGGCCGCTTACCACCGATCATTACCGGCGTGGGCGACAAGCTGCGCTTTGAGTGGCTGAAGCATGTGCTATTGAACGGAGCCGATGACCGCAAGAACTATATGGTTATCAAGATGCCGAGATTCGGTGGAAATAATGTCGGCCCGCTGGTCGAAGCGTTTGCCGCAGTCGACATGAAGCTGGAACCATTGCCGACTGTCGCATTTCCGGAGCCCGAGTATCGCGTTAAGGCGGCCGGCCGCCATCTGGTCGGTGGTCAGGCTCTGTCCTGCATCAAGTGCCATGACTTTGGTCCTCATCCATCGACAGGTGTCCGGGCCATCAGCCTGACAACAATGAACAAACGCCTGCGGCCCGAATGGATGGATCGCTATCTGCGGGATCCGCAACTCTTTCGACCCGGTACACGAATGCCAGCTCCCTGGCCGTTTGGGATGGCAACAATTCGCGACGTGCTGAATGCGAACGTCGATCTGCAGATCGCCGCAGTCCGCCTGTATCTCTCCGACGGCGACAAAGCTGCGGTCCCAGTCGGACTGGTTCGTGAGCCGATGGAATTGAAACCAATTGACGAACCGATCGTCTATCGCAACTTCATCGAAGGGGGCGGATCCCGCGCGATTGGGGTGGGCTTCCCTGAAAAAGTGAACCTTGCCTGGGATGCGAACGAGATGCGGCTGGCCCTCATCTGGCACGGTGCCTTCATCGATGCGTCGCGTCACTGGACAGGCCGTGGTGTTGGATTCGAAGCTCCGCTGGGAGACCACTTGATTGCTCTGCCGCCGAACGCTCCACTGGCCAAGCTGGCTTCGACGAATGATGCGTGGCCCAAGGAGATGGCTCGCGAATTTGGCTTCCGGTTCCTGGGCTACAAGCTGGATGCCAAGCAGCGACCGTCGTTCCGCTATTCGTACGCCGGACTGACGGTCGAAGATGAGTCTGTGCCACTTCCGAAGGCGGGTGAGCCATTCGCAGGACTCGACCGGACCATCAAACTAACCGGAGCCACCGCCGAGTCGGTGTATTATCGTGCCGCTGCCGCCGGCAAGATTGAGAAGCTTGCCAACGACGAGTACCGCATTGACGGTTTCTGGACGATGAAGCTCTCTGGAAGCGAAGCCCCGATTCTGCGTCAGGTTGGCGGACAGTCGGAACTTCTGGTGCCAGTGAAACTGATGAATGGATCAGCGACGATCAAACAGTCTTACGTCTGGTGACCACCGTTGCTTTATTCCATTCGATCAATCATTCATCGCTCAGTGAGATGCAGAGGAATCCAGATGCGTTGCCTGACTTTAGTATTGGCACTTGTCACGACTTTGACACTGTCTCTCGCCACCTATGCTGCTGATAAAGCTCCCGTTGAAAATGACTTCTACCGGCTGATCCCATTCGACATTCCCAAAGACATCATGCTGGAAGCCGGGGGCATTGAACTGCTGCCCGACGGCAAACTGGCGATCTCGACTCGTCGTGGCGAGATCTGGCTGGTCGACAAGCCGTTTGCAGATCCGCCGAAGGACGAAAAGTGGACTCGATTCGCTCATGGCCTGCATGAAGTGCTGGGGATCGCTCAACGAGACGGCTGGATCTATGCCACTCAGCGCGGAGAAGTATCGCGACTCAAGGATACCAATGGAGACGGCAAAGCGGACTTGTACGAAACCGTCAACGACGACTGGCACATCGGAGGCGACTATCACGAATACGCCTTCGGATCGAAGTTCGATCGTGATGGTAACATCTGGGTCGTCCTGTGCCTGACGGGGTCATTCAGCAGCGACCACAAGTATCGCGGCTGGTGTCTGCGGATTACTCCCGATGGCAAAGCGATTCCAACTTGCAGCGGCATTCGCTCACCAGGGGGGATCGGCATGAATGCCGACGGCGATATGTTTTACACAGACAATCAAGGTCCGTGGAATGGGACCTGCGAACTGAAGCAACTCATCCCCGGCAAGTTCATGGGACATCCCGGTGGTTTCAAGTGGTACGACCTGCCCGAAGTCAAAGCGGCAATTGGTCCGAAGCCGAAAGAGCCAGAAAGTGGTAGCCGGTTCATGACCGAAGCCGAAAAGATTCCCGAATACGAACCGCCGATTATCATGTTTCCCTATTCCAAGATGGGGAAATCAGCAAGCGGCGTCGCCTGCGATACGACCGGCGGCAAGTTCGGCCCGTTCGAGAAGCAGATGTTCGTCGGCGACCAAAGCGACAGCACCGTGATGCGTTGCTTCCTTGAAAAAGTTGATGGTCACTACCAAGGGGCCTGCTTCCGCTTCCGAGAAAACTTCGGTTCCGGAACCTTGGCGATGGAAATGACGCCAGACGGTTCGATGTTTGTCGGTGGCACTAATCGTGGCTGGGGATCGCGCGGACCAAAGCCAGGAGCTCTGGAACGGATGGTCTGGACTGGCAAAATCCCGTTTGAAATCCATGAGATGCGAGCCAAACCTGATGGCTTTGAACTGACGTTCACTCAACCGGTTGATCCAGCCACTGCGGGCGATTTGAAGAGCTACGCGATGACCAGCTACACGTATATCTTCCAGTCGGCCTATGGCAGTCCTGAGGTCGATCAAGGCTCTCCCAAGATCACAGCAGCGACGGTTGCTGCTGACAAGATGAGCGTGCGTCTGACCGTGGAAGGCCTGAAGGCGGGCAACATCCACGAACTGGTTTCAAACGGTGTGAAGTCAACCGACGGATTGCCACTACTTCATAAGGAAGCGTTCTACACGCTGAACCGAATCCCGAAGTAGCGTGCGCTGCAAGTAAACGCATGCACTCAGCGGTGCGGGCATCAGCAGGCGCGAGAGTGCTAACCGAACACACGATGGCGGCTATTTCCGCTTGGGAGTCGGCTTGGCTCGGTGCGTTCGGATCGCTGTCAGAGCCTTCATGAAGTCCTCTGGCAACGGTGCTTCGAACTCCAGACGCTTCCCCGTTACCGGGTGATTGAAGCAGAGTCGGAATGCGTGAAGAGCCTGACGTTGAATCAGGAGTTCGTCTTCTTCTTCCGGCAAGTTCTCGATCAAATCCGACATCCACAACGCCGCATGGCCTTCATACAGGCGGTCGGCAACGACCGGATGCCCAAGATGGTGCAGATGCACTCGCAACTGGTGCGTGCGACCGGTCTGTGGGCAAAGTCGCATGAAGGAAAAGCCGTTGTGTCGCTCCAACGTTTCATAGAAGGTCGCGGCGAATCGAGAGTTGCCGCTTTCCGGGCAGACCATCATTCGTTCGCGGTTGCGCTGGCTGACCCGGACGTGCGTCTCGATAAAGTCTCGATCGAACGAGACTTCGCCCCACACGATCGCCCGATATTCTTTATCGACTGTCCGTTGTTCAAACTGACTGCTTAGGTGAGCATGGACGGTATTGTCTTTGGCGACGACTAGAACACCGCTGGTATCGCGATCGAGTCGATGCACGATACCGGCACGGTGCTTGCCGGCGACGTCGCTCAGCTTGTCGAAGTGAAACTGCAAAGCCCCAGCCAACGTCCCCAGGTAATTGCCACGGCCTGGGTGAACAATCATGTTCGCCGCCTTGTTGATGACGATCAGCGAATCGTCGTCATACAAGATATTCAGCGGAATGTCTTCGGGGGGCAGCGTCCGGTCAGGTGTTTCGGGAAGGCGGAACTCGACGCAGTCATTCACTCGAAGTCGACGAGCGATCTTGACCGGCAGTCCATTAACCATGACCCCTTTCGCATCAATCACGCGCTGAAACGCAGCGCGACTGAAGTTAGGGTGCAGGCGTGTCAGATAATGATCGATTCGCCAACCATGAGCCCGCGCCTCGACGACGACTTTAAGAGGTCCGTCCGAGCCTTCAGGCGTTTCGGCGGGCTCGTCAGGTTCAATCTCAGGAACTTCATCGGTCATTGCAGGAGCAGTATCAAAAACGGAAGCCCGGCATGTCGGATGCCGGGCTGTGGAACCAACGTCATCGGCACCAGGCCGATGCTATTCTTTCTTGTCAGCCGGTTTGTCAGTCTTCGGCTCGACTTCTTTTTCAGTAGCAGGCTTTTCTTCGATCTTTGGCTTCTCTTCCACCTTGGGCTCTTCCTTGGCGGCAGGAGCGTCAGGTTTGGCTTCTGATTTTTCGCCTTCTATGGCTGGCTTGGCTTCTTCGGTCTTCGTCTTTTCGTCCTGACCTTCGGCTGGTTTCTCTGAATTCGGCTTCAGATTGAATTCGCTCTTTGCCGGCGGAAGCATCGAATCAAAGTCGTCCTTGAATCCACCATCTTTCGGTCGAACATCTGCCGGTTTCGGGTTTTGCTTGCTGAACCAGGCATAGAAATCCTTGACACCACCCGTCTTCAACGCCGCAATTCGCTGTTCGGCAATCGGTCGATAGGTTGTATCGGGAACATCGTTCAACAGACGCTGGTAGGCTTCACTGGCCTTAGTGGTATCGCCATCGCTGGTCGCTTCCAGAGCCAACGCCAACCCCCACAAAGCTCGCTCGTGAATTGCCTGATCAGCCTTAGTGCTATTGAGTTCCTGAAATCCGTTGATCGC
>DASYEA010000241.1:0-5427 GCA_036499265.1 Schlesneria sp.
ACAAGACATCTTGGTTACCGTCTGTGCGAAGCTCTATTTATTGAAATCAGCCGCGAAGCCACTTCACGCCACTCACTTACCCAACTTGGAAGCGGCCACCTTGATCGTCACTTCATTGTCACCAGGCTTAACCGTGACAACAAAAGACTTCTCAAGCATTTTTCCAACTTCGTGCCATACCTTGAACTCGTGCTTTCCAGCGGGCAAGTCTTTGATTTCAAAGGTGCCATCATCCTTCGAGACCGCAGCAAACGTGTGATCCAAAGGCAGATGATAGGCCTGCATCCAAGGATGAATATCGCAACCAACCGAAACGGGTTCCTTCTCCACCTGATTGTACTTCAGCGGAACGCCGACGCGATCGTTTGGTTGAACGACGCTGTTGAACGGTGAACTCTTCTTCGGATATGTATGCGTGTTGTGTGCCGCAGCATCGTCGTTGAAGACAGTGACAACTTGGTTAGTTCTCATCAACAACGCATGTGGCAGGAAGATGCAGGTTTTCTGGTCGAACTCGATCGGCCCTGGAATCTCAGGAGCCTTCGTACCCTTGGGGGCTTTTTCGAGGTAGATGAAAACATTCGCCAGACCGCCATCATTCACGACGATCCGCTGATCGGGAATCGCTTCAGCGCCGCAGACGCTTGGATCCTTCGTCGCAGCCCCTTTCGCGAACAGAGGTGGCAACGGCGTGAATGCACCGTCGAATACGACGCGACCTTTGATCGAACCAACACCACCCTCAGCAACTGGCTCCGAAGCACCAGCGTCCGCGGAAGGAGTCGTTGATTCGTCTGCGACAGCACCCGCGTCAGCGAGATATTTCACTGAAGGGACGGCGTTTGCGCCGCTTACCAGCGGCCCACAACCGCTGACGCCGCCAACCAGCACAGCAATCAACAATCCGATGGCAGCCCGCTGCCAAGTCTTAAGTACTTGCATAATTAGTCGTCACCTCCTGCACCCGTCGCCGGTGGCTTGGCGGGCTCATTGGCAACTTTGCCTTCTTTTTCCATCAACTTGTAATAGTTCACCAACGCATCTCGCAGAGATACCGTCTGACGCGATCCCTCGCCACCGAAGATATCTGGATATCGCGGCTGTCCTCCCGCCTGTTGCGGAGGCAACGGAGCAGGCATGGATGTGTAAGGCGTAATCCATTGCGGACGATAGAGCCACAACAAAGTCCAATCGGGCTTCAAGCGTTCAGCCACCAGTTCCAGATTCGGACCGCGAATGTCGGTCTTCGGATCACTGATCGCAACCTGGCGACCTGCTACCGAGTGACACTTGATACACAACGGAGCATTCAGCATCTGCCAGGATTCCTGCAGATAATCAGCCTTCTTGTCAGGGAACGCCTTATGGAATTCGCTGTTCTTCGCACTCAGATAAGCTGGTTCACGTTCTGAGATCAACTGATACGGATATTCCGTCCCATCAACCGCAGCGAAGTAGTTCGCCAACGCCTGGGCATCGGCATCGCTCATATTGAACTTGGGCATCCGCAGGACGGTCGTATGACGAATCCGTCCAGGATTTCTCAGGAAGTTAAACAACCACGGTGTCTGAACCTTGGTCCCTTCCTTATAGAGCGGCGGCGGAGACATCTGCCAAGCCAACGCAGGCTCCTTGGCAGTCTTGTTGTCTACCAATCGTTTTACCAACCACTCGGCATAGGCACCGCCCTGAGCAGGAATGATTCGATCGAGATTGGCCGCCGGGAAGATGAACTTATACGTTGGCAGTAGATCCTTACCTGCGACTGACAGGTTATCCCACGACTCGACAACGTATTCCTGATCAGCCGGGTCATCGGCTGGATCTGGGGTTGCTGCCACCATCCCATGGAACTGGATGATCGGAAGCTTCTTCAGGCCTTCTTCCGTTTTGACCGCCTTCGTTTCGCCCGTCAGAGCGTTCTGCTTAGGTCGCAGCTTGTTCAGCAAAGCAATCGCGTCTGGATACTCGACCGATTGATCGGACGCAGTGATCTGATCTACGTCCGCCCCATATCGGATCTTCGGCAGTTCAAGCATATGACAGCCCGAACAGTTGAATTGCTCGATCAACTTCTCGCCACGAATCTTGGCTCCGGCTGGTCCGGTTGGATTGTACATGTACTCCGCTGATGGAGGCTCAGCGACTAACCCTACGACGAACGTTGCAATCGCATCAATGTCGTCTTCCGAGAATGGGAACTTCGGCATTCGCAGGCGATCATCGTACGGCTTCGTCTCGGTCATCTTATAGTCATAGCTACGCGGTTGACGAAGCTTCTGCCACAGGAAGCCGGGACGACCATGATGCGTCAGGCTTTCATAATAGAACGCCGCCGACAGCTCACGTTCTTCTTGCTCAGGCGTATCAAATTCTTTTCGTTCGGCGCGGCCGATCGCAGATTCAATGCGGTCTTGCATTGATGAATCTGCGGTCACTTGAACTGGTTCTGCCAATTCTTTCCCGTCCCGCCAAACACTGGCAGCAACTTTGGAACCAACAACTGTACGAGCGAGCTGGGCTTCGTAGTCAGCAGCGTCATTGACTGGAACGCCATCCAGGGCGAGGACGACATCGTCATACTTGAATGCTGTCTTGCCCGCCTTCGATACACGAACACCTGCCACTGATTCCAACTTCAATCGCTTGGCAACAGCCTGATCGATCTCTTCGATGCTGATACCGAGAGCCGCCTGACCATGATGATGCAGATACTCATGAATGTGTTCGAATGCCAGACGCGAGCGATCCTTCTTACCCCAGTCCTGCAGAGCCGTCCCAATTGGACGTGCCTTTTCGAAGTTGGGGATATCATGGCAGCCATAGCAACCGTATCGCGTGATTGACTTGCGTCCGAGATAATTCAACTTGCGATTACGGAACTCAGCCGGATTCGAACCGACTGGCTCACCAGCCAACTCGATTTCGTCGCCCTTGATCTTGTCTGCGGCAATCGGATACTGGCCCGATTCCATCACGACCTTGACCTGTGTCTCCGTCAGAACCTTCATCAAAAAGTAACTGACCAGTTTGTCCAACACGTCATCTGGAGCGTCGAGCGTCGTGAACTGAGCCGTCGGCTTGAAGTCCGCCGGTGTCCCTTCCAACTTCAATAGGAACGCGGCGATATCAGCAGCCGGGTCGACCATGTTGTCGCCACTGCCTTCTGCATCCAGAAACAGATGCGGCATCTTCGTTCGTGGATGATGACGTTCCGGTTCGCGAATCCATGTGTACAACCAGTCAAAGCCGTTCTGGCCAGCCTTTACCTTAGCATGCACTTTGGATAGTTCCGGCCCAAAGTCAGCATTTATTGCGACGACATCCTGATGCGTGTGGCAGACGACGCAACCCTTGGTGGCGAAGAATTCACGCCCGCGTTCAGCATTTGGCTTGTAGTCTTTGGCCGGCGACATCGTGTCTAGCGTTTCGGACTTCTTCAGCAGGTAATGCGTCATCGCTGCGATCTCGACAGGGTTGTACTCTCCAGCGAGATGATCAGACTGGTTATCGAGCTTGAAGAACTGAGGCATCCGAGTCGTGGGCCGGAATCGCTTCGGTTCTTCGGTCCAGTGCGATACAAAGCCCGCATCTGCTTTCGATGCTAAGTGACGGAGCGACGGACCGACCTTCCGCATCTTACCAGCGATCTGATTCGGATCCTTGGCAATTTCCGCAGCCTCTTCGGCCGTTGAGGGCTCCAGACGCAGGTCTGGCCCGATGATCTTCGGACCGTCGTAGCCCGAGATCTCATGGCAGCCGAAGCAGCCATACTTCTGGATCAGATTATGACCGCGAACAACTTTCGGAGCGGTCGCGCCAAACTTCTCGTTGACTCCCAACTCGATGACATTGACATGGCACTTGATGCAGTTCGACTGCTCGAACCGCTTAGGACTCATCGGCCGTTCCCAATAGTGGTTATCGAACCACTTGTGATCATGCCCCCATTTTTCCATCTCGGCAGGATCATTCGGTGTGTGCGACGCGTTCTGGAACGATGTGCCTGACCCCTGCCCTTCATGGCAGACGGTACAACCAAACTTCGGCAGTGGATGCGGACTGGTCGCACTCAGGTACAAACCAAGATTCGGATGCGACGCAAAAGGATGCTTGAACTTCCCATCTTTCGTTTCATCCCCGTGTGGAAATGCGCCCGCCACTGAGGTCTTCACCGTATCGTCGACAACATCAATCGATGAGTGGCAGGTGCGGCAGCGATCGAATCGGGCAACATTCGTCATTCCACCCAGCGTGAACTGCAGACCTGGCATCCAGTCCTGAGTGATTCGCTCAGGCGAGTTAAAACCTTCGACAATCGGCACCAGCATCAGTTTGCGTTTGTAGTACTGCAGCGTCCCTTCATCGGGATCGATCTTCTCACGCGCAGCATGAATCAGGACGATATTCGCGTTTTCCGCCTTCAGATCCTTCTCGGCCTGATCATGCTGGCCCGTCATCTCTGATAGATGTGCCTTCGCTTCCACAGTCGCCAGCTTCAACTCGGCAAACTTGATCTCCATCGCATCAACACGCTTCGAGATCTCGTCATACTTAGCTTCAAGGTCCTTGGTAGGCACGCTATCACGAACACCAAGGTTGTAGTTGGCTCGTGCGACGTCTCGTTTGGCCCGCTCCAGCTTCAGAGCACGCAGATGATTCGCCTCGTTGTCACGAGCGACTCGAACCGCTTCCTCGCGAACATGCTCTTCTTTCGCCACCGTCTTGAGGTGCTCGTCAGCAGCCTGAAGCCGTGCATCGGCATCAGCAACCTTGGCCTCGTGAGCAGGATTGTCCTTCATGCTCAGTTCGCGAGCCTTCAGGCGAGTCGCCTGGAGCTTGAACGAAGCGCGTTGATAACCGCGCCACTCGTCACCAAAGTCAGCCTGCATCATCCACACGGTGACAATCAGCAGCAGCAACGCGCTACCACAAAACACCTGATGCATCAGCTTCGGACTGCGAAGATATTCTTCATTAGCCGGCATAGTACCGAACCATCCTTCGGAACACTTCAAAACTGCCAATGCGATTACTTCGGACGACGCCGACCGCAATCAACAACGACATCAGGCCCGGCCCATTCGGCCGCACTCCAGCCTGCTTAAATATTAAAAAACCACTCGGGAATCGCGACGATATATTTCAGGTTTGCGGCCCACCGCAGAACCATCTTGATCGGCAGCGACATCATGAACAGCATCAGATTCGCCAGCACCATGTACCGGAGGAATCCCATCTTCGTGAAGAACTTGCGGAATACGGTCGCAGCCATCAGCGGCGGCAACGCAAACAAATAAGCAGCCACAAGAACCAAGCCCAACCACTCACGTAGCAGAATGTACCCAATTTTCACTGGCAATGCCGAATCCGACGGAGCAACGGGTAACTGTCGCCCCATGACCGACAGCCAAAACCACTCCGAGA
>DASYEA010000242.1:0-3946 GCA_036499265.1 Schlesneria sp.
AACCCCAAACTGTGACGGTGACGCAACCGGAATTTGTAATCGATGACTGTTGTATCTTCCCGGGAATGACGGAAGCCGATTTTCGTGACGCGATGCAGAAGCAGCGCACACAAACGGAAGCAGACAAGAAGTTCGCGGTGCCGCAGGAATAGGTTCCGTTGATCAAAACGTCGGGACGCCGTGTCTTCGTTTAACCGCGTGGGCATCGCCCCGCGCGTGATGGCAGGTGAATCGTGAGTTGTTCATTACCGACCAGCCGGAAAACGTTGCCTCAAGCTTCATCACGCGCGGGGCGATGCCCACGCGGTTAAACAATCTGCGGCCAGTTCCACCGAAATGCCTGCTGTTCAGCCGCGAAGAATTTTTCACAGCGTTGCCATTTTGGCCGGAGGTTTGCTGCTCGGTTGACTTCGCTCCGGAATTGCGCGAGAAGACAAATTCATCACCAACTCGCGAGCCCATCTGAACGGAGCCAACCAGAATGATGACGATCAAAGATGCCTTGAATCTGTTTCGGATCTCTCCAAATTCCAAAGTGAAGTTGAAAGATCACAATCCCGGTTGGGAAGGCGATGGCAAGCTGCCCGAAGCCGAACGCAAGCAGGCCGCGACAGATCTGCTCGCGAAAAACATTGAAGAGTTGTCTGATGCACAGGAACTGCTGTACGCGTCCAACACATGGTCAGTCCTCGTCATCTTTCAAGCGATGGATGCTGCGGGAAAAGACGGAACCGTGAAACACGTCTTGTCGGGGGTCAATCCGCAGGGTGTTCAAGTCGCCAACTTCAAACGCCCATCGGCTGAAGAACTCGATCACGATTTTCTCTGGCGATGTGAGAAAGCTTTACCCGAACGAGGTCGGATTGGGATCTTTAACCGCTCATACTACGAAGAAGTTCTGACGGTCAAAGTGCATCCCGAATTTATTCATGATCAGCGGATTCCTCACGCCGATCCTTCGAAGAAAAAATTCTGGAACAATCGTTTCGAGAGCATCAATGATTTTGAACGACATCTGACTCGCAACGGAACTCGCGTGTTGAAGTTCTTTTTGAACGTCTCGCCCGAAGAACAAAAGCAGCGACTTCTCGAGCGGATCGACGATCCCAAGAAGAACTGGAAATTCGAGGCCGCCGATTTAGTCGAGCGCGGCCATTGGGATCAGTATATGTCCGCCTACGAATCGCTGTTGCGAGAAACCAGCACGAAGCAGGCTCCGTGGTACGTGATTCCGGCCGACAAGAAATGGGTCTGCCGATCACTGGTGGCGATTATTCTGGCTCACGAAATCCGCCAGTTGGATCTTAAGTTCCCTCAGCTTCGTGAAGATCAGTTGGAAACTCTGCAGCGGTGCAAGCTGGAACTCGAGGGCGAACAGCCGAAGTGAGCCGTCTTCGGTCACGAAGTGGTCGCACTTGAATTGAGTGGCGGATGCAATCGTCCGAATTTGCTGTCTTTGTTCTAATAATTCGCGAGAAATCTTCGCCTGCGGTCGATCCCATCCTCGCCAATTTTGAGAACCGTCGCGTTGACGAGGCAAGAGAGCGAAGAAATGAAGGCTATTCCGGCGAAAATGATGCAGCTTCGTGCGTTCTCTCGACGTGAATTGAAGTTGTGGACCGAGATTCTATAATCCACTGAGGGGTCTTCGAGTGAAGAGCCTTCGGATAGCGAAATTGAGCTTATCCAACGCTGCCCGAGTTCCAGTTGGCCGAAGAAGGGCCATGAGGAATCTCGGGCATTAACATGATAGTTGCCGGTTTGTTGATCGCACCTTGAGCAACAGCAGCAGAGACTGCGTGGAGTTCGATGATGGAAACGGGCAGCGCTCGGTCGAAGGCCGGGCTGATTGATTGGATGGGACTCCGCTGGTTTTTTCTGTTGTTGAGTTCGTCGATCGGCCAGAAATTCGTGATGGGTGTCACGGGACTGCTGCTATGTGGCTTCCTTATCGCCCATCTGGCCGGAAACTTGCTCCTGTTCGCCGGGGCGAAATGGTTCAACGACTATGCCCACAAATTGCATGAGCAGTGGGAATTCCTGATCGTCGCTGAAACAGGGTTGTTTGTCCTGTTCGTCGCTCACGTCTACCTGGCATTCGCGACCAGCTTCGGAAACGCGAAGGCTCGGGAAGAGCAGTACGCGGTGAAGCAAACCAAGATCAGCGGCCGCGTGATCGGTGCGAATTCATGGATGTTTGCGTCCGGAGCAGTCGTGCTTGGCTTCGTGCTGCTGCACCTGGCCGATTTGCGGTTGGCAGCTGACGGAATCAACCTGCGTGGCTTCAAATACACGGACGACGCATTCGGCAACACGTTGATGGTGCTGAAGAATCCGATCAGCCGTGCGGTTTATGTGATCGGGGCAATTGTGCTCGGCATCCACCTGTCGCACGGTTTCGCAAGTGCCTTCCAATCGCTTGGTTTGAACCACCCGAAGTACATGCCGTTGATCAAAGTCGTTGGGAAGGTGTTCGCTGTGGTGATCGCAGTGGGCTTTGCCAGCATCGCATTGTTTGCCCCCGAGATCTGGCGTGAATACGTGCCAGTTTCGCATTGATTTCGCCTACGTCATTCGCCCGAGGATTTCTGCAACATGGTGACTGTCGCCGATACAGAGCTCGATGGACGATGCCCCACGGGTGACATTGCCTCGCGCTGGGAACAACGCAAGCGAGATCTGAAGCTCGTCGCCCCTCACAACAAGCGCAAGAGCACGATCATTGTCGTCGGGACCGGATTGGCCGGTGGCTCGGCGGCTGCGTCTCTGGCTGAAATGGGCTACAACGTCCTGTCGTTCTGTATTCAGGATTCCCCTCGTCGAGCCCACAGCATTGCGGCTCAGGGTGGGATCAACGCCGCCAAGAATTACCCCAATGACGGCGATTCGGTCTGGCGATTGTTCTACGACACGGTGAAGGGGGGCGAATGGCGCGCCCGCGAGTCGAACGTGTATCGACTCGCCCAAGTCAGTACCTCGATCATCGATCAATGTGCGGCTCAGGGAGTTCCGTTTGCTCGCGAATACGGCGGATCGCTCGCGAACCGTTCCTTTGGGGGAGCTCAGGTCTCGCGAACGTTCTACTGTGCCGGTCAGACGGGTCAGCAACTGCTGCTGGGTGCCTACCAGGCGATGATGCGCCAGGTGGATGCCGGGCGCATCAAGACGTTTGTTCGTCGTGAAATGCTGGATCTGGTTGTCATCAATGGAGTCGCTCGCGGGATTGTGACTCGCGATCTGGTGACTGGTAAGTTCGAGACATTTGCTGGTGATGCTGTCGTGCTCTGCAGCGGCGGCTACGGCAACGCCTACTACCTTTCGACCAACGCCAAGACCTGCAACGTGACGGCCTCGTGGCGTTGCTACAAACGAGGTGCCTACTTCGCGAATCCCTGCTACACGCAGATTCACCCGACCTGTATCCCCGTGAGCGGCGATCATCAGTCGAAGCTGACGTTGATGAGCGAAAGCTTGCGAAATGACGGCCGTGTGTGGGTTCCCAAGACCAAAGACGACACGCGTTCTCCCGATCAAATCCCCGAGGCTGAACGCGACTACTACCTTGAGCGACGTTATCCGTCGTATGGGAATCTGGCTCCGCGCGACGTGTCATCTCGAGCTGCCAAAGAGCGATGTGATGAGGGCTACGGCGTCGGGCCTTCGAAGAAGTCGGTCTATCTCGATTTCTCAGAGGCTATTAGACGCGATGGCGAAGATGTCGTCCGCGAGAAATACGGCAATCTGTTCCACATGTACGAGCGGATCACTGCCGAGAATCCGTACAAGGTACCGATGCGAATCTATCCGGCCATCCATTACACCATGGGTGGACTTTGGGTCGACTACCATCTGCAAAGCAGCGTACCAGGACTGTACGTGCTCGGTGAAGCGAACTTCTCGGATCACGGTGCCAATCGGTTGGGAGCGAGTGCTCTGATGCAGGGCT
>DASYEA010000243.1:0-3865 GCA_036499265.1 Schlesneria sp.
CTGGCTGCCGCGTACCTCCACCATCTTCAATTCCGGGGGTATTTCGATACTGAGACGAACGTTCTTGGCGATGGCACTGCCGTGATTCTTGAGCTGAATTTTCGAGGTCAAGCGATCGCCAACAACGACTACACCCGTCCGGCCGACGGTTTCGATTTGCAGTTCCGGACGACCGACGACATCGACTTCTGACTTCACGGCCGCCGTGCTGCCAGCGGGACCACTCGCAGAGACTTTCGCTTGCTGCGTCCCCGGTGTGCGAGCCACCAACTTGCTGCTCACAACAGTTTCGGCACCAGGAGGCAAGGCTCCCACGTCCCAGAAGATCGCTTTCTGAATCGGATCAAAGCGACCGCCATCCGATGCTTCGACGAATTCCATCCCTGCCGGGACGATTTCAGAAACGCGAACTTGCTTCACTTCCGCGTTCCCCTCGTTCTTGATGTTGTTCGTGAAGACGGTGGGCCGGTCGACATAGATCTTCGTCTGACCCGATCGCGTCAGCACTAATTGCTCGCCGATAACTTCGATCGCGCTTTCCAGCTCCTGACTAATCCCGCCATCTCCAGTCAGGACGGCACGATTGACGGCTCGCCCAGGCTTCACGGCAACGACAGTCAACACAATCTCTCGCGTTTCGTTCGGAGCCAGCTTGCCGATCGGACATTCGATGTCCGTTGCGGCTTCATGCTTCAATCCGGCAGGCACCAAATCGCGAACCGAGACATTGGTCGCGGCGGCTGTGCCCGTGTTCTTCAGCAGGAAGGTCAATTCGATCGACTCGCCAATGCGAGCTTGCTTCGGGGCTTTGACGTTGAACGACAGTTGAGGTGCCGTCACGACGATTTCCGCAGCGGCTTCAGTCGCAAAGCTGACTCGGGCCACACTGCCGATGGGGCCTTCCTGCTGCGGGATCACGCGGATGGAAATCTTCTTCTCTTCGTTCGGTTTCAGCGTGCCGATCTTCCAGATCAACTTCTTGTCGAAGATTTCCGCTCGCGGGGCCGAGCCATTCATTTCGGTTCCCTTGGGAATCCGATCTTCCACGACGACGTGCTGCGCGTCGACATTGCCGACATTCTTGATGATGATCGAATAGATCATCATCTCGCCCAGCGTCGCCTGTTGAGGTGCCACTTTCTCGATCGTTAGTCGTGGCTGCTGCAAGCCCCTGGGCGACGCCCCATCCACTGTTCCGTCACCTAGCAAGTCGTTATCGAGCGACCTGGGCTGTGGTTCGGTCGGCCGACGTGCGGGCAACGCACCAGGCTCCCCAGGAAGCTGCCTCTCCGGCAGTCGAGCGGGCTTCGGTTCAGGAAGGTCATTGAATTCTTGTTGCAGTGACGGTTCATCCAACGGATCGGGAACCGACGTTGGCAGTTTCGGCGAATCATCGCGTCGGGCAGGTTTCTTCTGGGGAAGCAGATCCGGCTCGGTAAAGGTGGGAGCCGGACTTCCCTTTTTGGGTTCGTTCCCGAATGGCGTGCTCAGGTCGCCCTCTTCGATGGGTGCGGGAGATCCCAAGCCGGGGGATTTCAATTTTGGTTGATTGGCAAAGGGATCGGCTTCCGGTGTCTCTGTGACCGGTGTGTCCGACTCAAAGAGATCTGTTTTGGCGGGCTGATTCCTGCGTGCAGGCCGTTCGGGTTCCGCGGCAGGTTCATCAAACGGGTCTGCTTCTGGAGCCGATTTTGGACGCAATGGAGCACTGTCGCCGCCTGCAAGAGGAGCAGATTCCGCGAACGGATCGCTCTCTTCACTCGAATCACTCGCCGCAACTGGGACGATCTCTTGAGCCACCGGCTCTGGACGAACTTGTCGAACGAACGGCTTCAGACCGCCACCGACCTCTTGTGACTGGGCGTCCATTTGCTTCGACTTCAGAACGTCCGCTTCGAAGGCATCCAGATCATCGGGCAATCGCGTCGGAGTCTGTTGGTCACCTTCCGAGGCATCGGCTGTCTTCGTTTCTGAGATCGCGGGCTCGTCTCGGAAGCTGAGTCCTGGACCCGTACGAGCACTCTTCAAATTGACCGGCACAGCGGTGGGCTTTGCCTCCTCGAAAGGAGATTCATTTTCCGATTCTTCGGCCGGCAAGAGCGTGGGCTGTGCCGCGGTTTTACCTGCCGAAGACGACTTCTTCGCGACGGTGAACGTCCCGAAGGGATCATCACCCAGCGGTGTTGGCCCTTTGGGCTCTTCCGCCTGTGATTCAGGGGGACTCGGGGTGTCTGCGAAAGGATCGGGGGCGTTCTCGCTGCCCGTGTCGTCCTGAGCGATGGCTGCAGACTTATCCATGCCCTGTTGAGCCTGGTAGACCGCAACCAAACCCACGCCGATGACGCTTGCCATCGCCGCCAGTTTCCACAATCCGCTTAATAGCATTGGGAATCCCTTCCCCTCGTGCCCCCGGTTTACTCACTGAGTCGACGCATCCCGACTCAATCGTCTCACGTTTCTGCCGTCCGATAGCGCGATCTGCTCCAGCAACATCGCGACTCGGCATCAACCTGAACCAGTGTCTCTACCAGAATAATCAGATTACGGAAAGAGAAAGTTGCCAAAATCGGCAAAAAATGCCGTCCGGTGTGCCGGATACGGCCGAGAGGCCCGATTCTGTCCGGAAGGGAATTGGGGGTAGGGAATTAGGGAGACCCTTGTTTGTCTTCCTCGCGATTCCGTCCCTTCCAGCCATTTTCCATGAAAACGGCCATTCTCGAAGAATTTCCGTGATACCCACGCAGGTTCTCCGCCAGATCCCCGTGCCAGACCTGTTTATTGAACTAGCGCGGGCTTGCCGCGGTTCCTCAAGATGAGATTCCCATGGGCATAGTCATCCTGTTCGTGATGCTGGTGGTCTTGATTGCCATGGTGGCTCGGCTGCAGGGCGATCAATCCCAGGACTTCAAGCAATTGAAGCAGGATTTTCGCGCGCTCAGACAAGAACTAAAGGCGCTGCAGCAAGTTCAGGCTCCTCCAACCGAGGTAAGGCCTGAGCCGGAAGCGGTACCGGCGCAACCCGTGGAAAAGGTCGAACCCGCGTCCGTCGAAGAGCCGCTGGAAGTCGGCGATGTCATCGAAGAATCGACGATTGTGACGCCGCCGGTGGTGACTCCGACTCCGCACAAGCCAAGATCGCTGCAACCTGCCCGCACTGAGCCGAGGTCTCCGATTCTCGAACGGATGAAAAATCGACCGGCACCTCCGCCACCCGAACCGCGAGTTCCCGGTCATTTTGAAACGGCCGCGAAAGAGACCCTGCAGAAAATCTGGAACTGGATCATCGTCGGCGAGGAGTACATCCCGACCGGCGTCTCGATGGAGTATGCCATTGCCAGCCAATGGCTGCTGCGCGTCGGTATCCTGATTCTGGTTGTCGGGGTCGGCTTCTTTCTGAAGTACTCCGTCGAACACGATCTGATCAGCAAAGTCGGTCGCGTGGCTCTGACGACAATTGCCGGCCTCAGTATGCTGGTGGCGGGCACACGATTGCTCGGACGCAAGTACCACGTCTTCGGCCAGGGGCTGTTGGGCGGTGGTCTGGCGATCTTATACTTTGCTGTCTACGCCGCGGCGAACTTCTATCACATGATTGAACCCGCCCCCGCATTTGCACTGATGGGACTGGTCACGATACTCGCCGGTGGAATCGCCGTCCGGTTCAATTCGATCCTGGTCGCGGTTCTCGGCATCATCGGCGGCTATGCGACACCGATGATGTTGCCCAGCGCTGGCACCCATTTTCCCGAGCTTTACGGCTACATGCTGATCCTGGGGATTGGGGTGCTGGGATTGTGTTACTGGAAGAACTGGCCACTGGTCAACTACCTCAGCTTCTTCGCGACGTACGCGTTGTACTTTGCGT
>DASYEA010000244.1:0-2270 GCA_036499265.1 Schlesneria sp.
ATCGAGATCATGCCTGTCTGCTATGCCGAGAAGCGTCTCGGTGTCACCGTCAGTATCGGCGTGGCTAGCTTTCCACTCCACGGTACAAATTCCGCGGAACTGGTCGCCGCGGCTGACTCGGCCCTCTATCAGGCGAAGGCCGAAGGTCGAAACCGCGTCTGCCAGCCCGCCCTGCATCACTGACTGCTTCGCCGACTCGACATTTTCGCCTACGCGGGAAGACAACTCATTCGCGAGTGATGAACTCATCCAGATTCAACAGCACCCTCGCCACCGCTGTCCAGGTCGCTGCTTCTACGATGCTGGCATTGTCGGGCACCGGTTTCGGTGCGAATTCCGCCGCTGCGTGCTTGTCACCTTCAAAGCGTTGCCGCTGTTGTTGAACAAACTGGCGCAAACGAACCAACTCTGCCGAACGAGATTCGCGACCCAAACACAACTCGCACGCGAGATTCAAGCGTTGCGAATCATCACCTTCGGGCAGCGACAACAATCGCACGGCCAACCCTCGCGCGAATTCGACAAACGCCAGGTCGTTCGCCAGCGTCAGACTCTGCAGCGGCGTGTTGGATCGAACGCGTCGAGTACACGCCACATTCGCATCCGGAAAATCAAATACCGTCATCGACGGATACAGACTCGATCGCCACAGTTGCGTGTACATCGCTTTGCGGTAGCGAGACCGGTCGGTCTCGGCCTTCCAAGGCTTCTTGTCCTGAGTAAAGTCGAACACGCCGTCCGGCTGAGGTGGATACACCGGCGGACCCCCGATCTCGGCTGTCAGCAGCCCTGCCGCGGCCAACGCTTCGTCGCGGATGACTTCGGCATCCAGTCGAATCCGGTTCTGTTGAGACAGCCATTTGTTCGTCGGGTCGACTTCGGCCACGTCCGGTCGTTGATACGACGATTGCCGATACGTGGCCGACGAAACAATCAAGCGATGAATTCGCTTAATGTCCCACCGAGACGGCATCCCACTCTTGGTGATGCCCGAGAATTCACTAGCCACCCAATCGAGCAACTCGGGATGAGTCGGAGCGGTCCCCTGCAATCCAAAATCGTTCTCTGTCTCCACCAGCCCCCTACCGAAATACTTCTGCCAGATCCGGTTCACCGTCACGCGGGAGGTCAGCGGGTTGTCGTCAGAAACCAACCACTTCGCTAGATCCATTCGCGTCGATGGCAGCGAGCTCTGCGTCAACGCACCAACTGCAGGACCACCCAGCACGACCGGCACCGCCGGCTGCACCTTGGCACCGCGCCTCAGGAAGTCACCTCGCAAGTGAATGTGCGACTCACGTGGCTTTGGCAGTTCTTGCATCACCATCGTCGTCGGGAACGTTGGTTCCTCCGCACGCAGTTTCGCGATTTGATCCAGTTCGGGAAACTTCGCCCGAGCCACCTCCACCCCACGAAAATAAGCCTCCAAATCTCGGATGTGAGTTTCCGATCGATCCCGCGGTGGCAGGTCGACCGCATTCTTGACGTTGAACGGCAGCTTCTTCTTGTCGTCATCGCTCAGTGACTTTTCCCAGGCCGCTTGCTCCGCCGCAATGACTTGAGCGTTCACTCGGACTTCTTTCTCCAGTTCTGCAATCTTGTCGCGGATCTCCCTTTGTCTTCTCGGCTCCTTCATTGCGAGTTGTTCCGCAGACGGAACATCGATCCGCGGAGCCGTCGGATCACCACCGTTAAAGGCCGTGCTGTTGAAGTACGCATACAGTTGATAGTACTCGCGCTGCGAGATCGGGTCATACTTATGGTCGTGGCACTGAGCACACCCTATCGTCATCCCGAGAAAAACGGTCGCGGTCGTATTGGTGCGATCAACAACCGCTTCGACTCGAAACTGCTCGGGATCGGTTCCTCCCTCTTCGTTGACGAGCGTATTTCGGTGAAAGCCAGTGGCGACTAACTGGTCTAAATCGGCATCCGTACGCATGTCGCCCGCAATCTGATCGATGACAAACTCGTCAAATGGCAGATTGCGATTGAACGCCGCGACGACCCAGTCTCGATACTTCCAGATTGTCCGAGGCATGTCTCGAGTGAACCCGTTGGAATCGGCATACCGAGCCACATCCAGCCAGTCTCGCCCCCAGCGTTCCCCAAAATGAGGCGCGGCCAGCAACCGATCGACCAGTTTCTCATAAGCATCGGGCGAGTTGTCGTGGACGAACTCCTGGATCTCATCCGGTGATGGTGGCAGGCCGAGCAAATCGAGCGATACGCGGCGAATCAATGTCCATCGGTCAGCTTCCTGTGACGGC
>DASYEA010000245.1:0-2302 GCA_036499265.1 Schlesneria sp.
GCGGAGAACTTCTGGCTATCTGCAGGAGAATGATCAGGAATCGCTACAGTACCGATCCGAAGCGACGGCGTCGAATGTCTCGCCAGCATCGTCGTGCTATGGCTGTGGCGTAGCCGTTTTGCCGACTTGAATCTGGTCGTCGACGATCCGAACGGGAAAACTTTCCGTTCGCACTTTGGATTTCGGGTTATCCATCCACAGTCCGTTGGTGATGCAGAAGTTCCAGGCGTGCCACGGACACACCACATTGTTCCCGTCGACGTAACCAGATGCCAAGGATGCTCCCATATGAGGGCAACAATCGTTAATCGCGTGATAGGCACCGTCTCGGAAAAACACGGCGATCATCCGCCCGTTGACAGGAAACGCTCGCCCCTCTCCTTCAGGAATCGTGCCGACTTTGGCGACGGTGCAAAACTCATCATCCAGCTTCGTCTCGTCCACAAATCTCTCCGCAAATCGCCAGCATTCGAGGCTGGCATCAGCAATCGTCCATTAATCTTGGCTCATGCTAAATCTTAGCAATTGAAGCGACTGCCTCGTAGTGTGCGCCGAATTGGTGGGTGTCCCTCAAACGGCTCTTCCAGAAATCTTCTGATCCTCCTGGTTTGATTTGTGCGAATTCGTCCGATTCGTGGTCCCTTCTGTTTTTGTTTTCCTGAATTCTGTGGTTCATCCTCATTTCAGCGGCCTCCGCGTTTCGATCCGCTCCTCGCAATTCCCGGGAACAAATTTGCGAAAAAATGGCCCAAATACCCGATTTAGGGGATTGATTGAGTCACCGATTCTATGGCACAAGAGGATGCCGATCAGACGGCTCTTCCCGTAGCCAATCTTGCCAAGAGATTGGGCGAAGTCAAAGTGGTGTTGTCTCACGCGCACCGCTTGACGGGACAGTTCTTTCACAACTAAATGCCAATCATCAGCGACCTTGGAGTGCGGTGGCTCGACACCGCCTTGGCTCCAATCGCCAGACACTCACGGTTCGGTCTGCCGAACAGGTTTGTCCTTTGACAACCAAACGCAGACCAGCGATCACTCCAGTAGAATGGGTTGTGTCATGCAGCCGGAGCGGAGGTTGTGTCATGCGGCCCGGAGCGGCCCATGATCCTGTACTCCGAACTGAGTACTCTGTACTGCTTACTCGATCGTCTCGCCACCCGTCCTCACCAAAACATCCCTCAAAAATCCGTGCTCATCCGTGTCAATCCGTGGCCACGCCTACTCTTGAATCCGCAGCACAAAGCGTCACGATAACTCCAGCTCTCAATCTTCACTGCACCACCAGAGCCCGTAGAGGGATCCATTGATATGAAGATTCTCCAAGTCGTATTGGCCATCTCCTGTCTGTGGGCTGCGTCCACGCGAGCCGACGAACCTGTCGATGCGGATCTGTTACTCAGAAGCGGCACTGTCTATCGAGGCGACGATGTCTCGCGTGGGGAAATCGGCGACGTCGCTGTTCAAGGCGGCAAGATCGTTGCGGTGGGGCAGTTCAAGCTGGGACAAATCGGCCGCACAATCGATTGCCGGGGTCTATGCATCGCGCCCGGGTTCATTGATCTGCATACGCACAGTGACGATCAGGTGATTTCGCCCACGCTACGTGCGTGCGTCAATTACGTCATCCAGGGCTGCACGACGTCGGTCACTGGCAACTGTGGCAGTGGTCCCACCAACGTCGCCGACTTCTATACGAAGATCGATGCTGCCGGAGCCGGAACGAATGTCGCGCATCTGCTACCTCAAGGATCGCTGCGTGAACGAGTGATCGGCAACACCAATCGTAAAGCCACCGCGGACGACATCGCCAAGATGAAAGAACTAACCGACAAAGCGATGTCGGACGGAGCCTGGGGGATGTCCACGGGACTGATCTATGTCCCCAGCGTTTACGCGGATCTCGATGAACTCACTGCGATCGCCTCGGTCGTCGCGGCCAAAGGTGGGATCTATGCCAGCCACATTCGCGGCGAAGGCCGTGATCTGTTGACCGCCGTCAATGAGGCCATGCGAATTGGCGAGGTAGCGAAACTGCCGGTCCATATCTCGCACTTCAAATCATCCGGCTCGGAAAACTGGGGTCTGATTCGCCAGGCGGCTGCGGCGATCGAAACCGCGCGCGAGCAGGGACGGATTGTGACCGCCGACCAATATCCCTACACCGCTTCAAGCACATCGCTCGAGGCTACTCTGTTTCCGACGTGGGCTCGGTCTGGCGGAAACGACGAACTCGTCAAGCGATTGGACGATGCCGAAGCAGGTCCGCGGATCAAGCAGGAAGTTCAGCGAGACATCACGC
>DASYEA010000246.1:0-3859 GCA_036499265.1 Schlesneria sp.
CTGGAACGAACTGACGACTCAACCGGCCGCGCCAACGCCGCCAGCCAAGACGATTCCAAATCCGTCCTCAGTCGCCCAAGCCGAAGATCCTGCTCAGACTTTGGCTTGGTTCAAAGGGTTGCCGCCGAATCAAATCAACGATCAGGCGTTAGCGCGGGTCACTTCAATGAAGGCGCGACTGGGTGATGTCAACGCGATCGATGCTCGCGGCAGCACCATCACGGATGACGGATTGGCGATGCTCGCCAAGTTGCCGGCATTGAGGTCGCTGGTGCTCGACTCGACAAGCGTGACAGACAAAGGGCTCACGTCATTGCAAGGTGTCCCGTCGCTGCAGTCGATTTCGCTGAATTCGACGCGAGTGACCGATGTCGGGTTGGGAGCGTTGGCATTGTTACCTGGCCTGACGCGTTTGGAGTTGATGAACTGCGACCTGACCCCAGCGGACTTCGTTGCCATCGGAAAACTTCCCGCGATTGAAGTGCTGGTGCTGGATCGCGTGCGCGAATTGGATGACGCGGGACTGGATCAGATCTGCAACGCCAGCACACTCAAGTCGCTGCATCTGGACGAATGCGTCGGACTGACTGATAAGGGGCTGGTCGCGTTGGCGAAGGTACCGGGGTTGGAAGGGGTGCTGCTCAACAAATCTGGTATCAGCGGAGTCGGTTTGGGACAGGCCGTGGCGAAGGGAGGCTTGAAGTCTCTCAAGGTCCTTGCCATTTCCGCGACTCCGATCACTCTTCCTGGGGCTCGGGCCATCAATTCGATTAAGAGTCTGGAGTCACTTAACATCGGCCATATCGTCGGCATGAACGATGTCTATTTTGTGGAATTCGTGGAGGGAATGAAGAACCTGAAGGACCTGAACATCGAAGGTTCCAAAGGAATCACAGGTCAAAGTTTCGCTAAAATTAAGGTGACTGCGAATAGCCTGGAGACAATTGGCGCGAAAGATTCAGGCATCCTGGACGCGGGCTTGGGCTTCTTGAAGGGACACAAGAAGCTGAAGTTCATCGACTTGAGCAACACTCCCGTGACACTCGCAGGGGTTCAGCAATTCAAGAAGCTGGTCCCGACTTGCGAACTGCTTTATGCGGGGAATCGCTACTAAAATGATTGTGCATCTGAGTGCCATGGACTCACCGCCTTCATCGTGCCGTGTCCCCGTAGGGCGGGTTTCCAACCAGTCATTCTTCGCAGAATATGGTGTGTTGTGAAGACGAGTACTTGAGTAAAAGAACCAAAGCCGAGGCGACGGGCTAGAAGCCCATCCCACGAAATGACAGCCGTCAGCGCCCTTCAACTGGGCATCATTGACCCGCGGAACAAAGGATGAGTGATGAGAGTAGCTGCATTGCTGGCCAGCCTGATCTTCGTAATCGGTTGCCAGAAAGCAAACCCTTCCAGCACGGCTGGTCAGACGAATAACGAATTCTCGACAGATGCGCCCGCGAACTCAGAGCCCGACTACAATTCCGCCAAGGAAGAAGCCGACCTGCTGGCTGAACTCGCCAAGGATCCCAAGGATGCGCGGGCACTCTTAGGACTGGCGAGGATCAACCACGTCAATGCGCGAGATACCAGAGACGATGACTATAAGCTATCCAAGAAAGCGGCCGACTATCTGCGCAGGGCTCTCGACGCCGATCCGGCGACGGCCAATGACTTTACATTCGAATTTATTGGAAAGCTCATTTTCGTCAATGAAGCACGAGCCTTTTCTCAGGAGAAGAACGACGAAGCGAGCTTGAAAGCGTTGCGCCAAGCTATCGATGCCGGCTTTAACGAGATTGATGAACTCAAGTCTGATCCTGCTTTGGAACATGTCCGTCAGAATCCCGAGTTCGCGAGCATCGAAGCAGCGATTCAAGCGGCGCACAAGAAGGCGGTGGCCGACCGAGTCGATCGTCTGTTCGCCGCAAAGCACAACTTCCACTTCGACTTTGATCTCAAGGACACCGAAGGACAACCGCTGACGAAGCGGCAGTACGCAGGAAAGCTGTTGATGGTGAACATCTGGGGAACCTGGTGCCCTCCGTGCCGTCGAGAAATCCCCGACCTGATCGCCGCGGCCAGGAAATACAAAGATCAAGGTTTCGAAATTGTCGGTCTGAATGTGGAAAATGAAACGGGCGAGACCGCCATTGAACTCATCAAGACTTCCATGAAGCATTATGAGATCAACTATCCGTGCGCGTTGTCTGACGAGCAAACCCTTAGCCAGATTCCGAGCTTGAACGGAGTCCCCACATCGATCTTCTTCAACCGCCAGGGTGAGATCCAAGTGATGCTGGTGGGAATGATCAGTGACGAGACTCTGGAAATGATCATCGAACGCCAACTCAAAGAGTCGCCCGCAGAGACCGACGCGAAAACGCGGGACTGACCAGCAATTAGTTGTCATGAAACCAGTGGTCAGCGGAACAGAAACTCACTTCCATCCCATCCGCTTTAGATATGGTCACTCATCTGTGAAGCTCATCACGGAATCCTACGAAGTACAGCACCAGCGATGGCCACAAGTGGGCCGAGTCATCATGGCCCAGTACGACCATGATTCAGTGGTTGTCTATCAGGCGTATCGACCTGAGATTGGTGAGTTTGCCGCCAAACATGGCTATTTTGGCGGTGAATTCAAGATGAGTCGCATGACGTGGTTGAAACCGAACTTCCTGTGGATGATGTATCGATCGGGATGGGGAACAAAAGAGGGACAAGAAGTCACTCTGGCTGTCAGGCTACGCCGCGCCGCCTTCGACAGTCTGCTGGTCTCGGCGGTCCCTTCGTCATTTGATCCGAACAGCTATCAATCGGAAGCAGACTGGAAGTAACACGTCGCAACATCCGACGTTCGCTTGCAATGGGATCCCGATCATGGTCCCACCGGCCAACCACTCGAACGACGAGCGATCCAACTGGGATTACGCGGCGAAGCCATCGCCAAATACGCTCGTGAGTGGATCATTGAGATCGAGGACATCTCAGACTTTGTGGCTGAACAACACCACAACCTCAAACAATCAGGTAAATCTTCGCTGTTGATGCCACGTGAAGAGGTCTATCCCGTCACCTGTGAATGATTCTTCACAGTCCCCACTTGCAACGACTCACCGAATAGGCACGCGTTGCCCTCTTCGACAGCAGCCGCCCCTCCCACGGTGAGTGCACCGGGCCACTTCGGCGATCCGAAACAGTGGCCCGCAACTCCGTTGTCACAACGTCTCTTCAAGGCCCGCTGCAGTCTGCGTCGAACTGGCGTACACCTCGATTGGCATGCTTGATGCAGAAACTGCAGACCATGCATATCGCGAGATATACAAGCAGATTTTGTGAAGATATCGAAGGAAATCCCATTGGCTTCAGCTCACCCGTCTTCCCGCCCGGTGCGAATGGTGGATATCGCCGAACGAGCGGGCGTGTCACGAATGGCCGTATCTGCCGTGCTGATGGGAACCGGCAATGGCCGTATTGGCGTGAGCGTGAAGACTGCCGAGCGAATTCGGCAGATCGCTGATGAACTGGGCTATCGTCCGAACGTCGCGGCTCGCCAACTGGCCGGAAAACGCAGTGGCGTGATCGCCGTCGTCTCCCATGACTGGAAGAACTTCCTTGCCCAACGACTGCTCGCCTGGCTGCATGAATGTGCCGAGCGACAAGGCTTTCGAATCCTGGCCACACAGGCCCCCGATGACCTGGAACCCATTGAGCAACTTTTGCGGGACGTTCGCGCGGGGTGGGTCGACGGCATCGTGTATCTCGCTCACGAAAATGAATCACAGTGGCCTGCTGTGGCGACGCTCGTAAAGAACCTTCCCACGCTGCTGAGCGTGGGGGGTGACCTGCAAATCCCCGGTGT
>DASYEA010000247.1:0-7415 GCA_036499265.1 Schlesneria sp.
ACGGGTTTTGATGCTAGCCGCGGTTGTGACGGTCGGGTGCGGGAAGCCAAACGCTTACGTCGAGCCGCCTCCGCCAGAAGTGACCGTCACGACACCGACACAGCGGACCGTGACCGAGTATCTCGAGTTCAGCGGCATGACTCAGCCGATGGAAACAATCGAGATCCGAGCACGTGTGAAAGGCTTCTTGAAAGAGCGCCACTTCGTCGAAGGGGCCGACGTCAAGCAGGGACAACTGCTGCTGGTCATTGACGAAGAGCCGTTTCAGATTCAGCTCGATGCCGCGAAAAGTCGCCTGAACGAATCGGAGGCTGCGCTGCAGCAGGCGATCGTCTCGAAGGCTCGCGAGGTGGCCCGAGCCCAAGTGAAACTCAGCGAATCGCAAATCACGCTGGCTCGTCAGGAAGAGCAACGCGTTCGTGGTCTGTATCAGCGAAAGATCGCGACTGAGGCCGAGATGGAGCAGGCGTCGTCTGCCTTAGAATCACGTACCGCCGACCTGGAATCGGCGAAGGCCAACTTTGATCAGTCCAAGTCGACCTATGAGACCTCGATTCTGACCTGTCGGGCTCAAGTTGAATCGGCCGCGATCGCCGTGCGAAATTCTCAGCTTGATCTGGGCTATTGTCGCATGACGGCTCCGATGGACGGCCGGATTAGTCGTGTCAATTTTGATATTGGCAATCTCGTTGGGGATGGCCAATCGTCGGTTCTTGCCACGATTGTGAGGGTCGAACCCATCTATGCTTATGCGACGATCAGCGAATCTGACGTTCTGCGAACGCCTGCACTGACACAGTTTGGCGCATCCGCTCATGAAAAGAAGATTCCCGTTGAACTGGGGGTGGCCAGCCAGGAGGGGTTCCCCGTCAGTGGGACTCTGGATTACTCCGATCCCAGTCTGGATGCTTCGACCGGCACACTGCGGACACGTGGTTCTTTCCCGAATACAGACAGGTCGCTGTTGCCGGGAATGTTCGTGAGAATGCGTATTCCTGTGGGCGAACGAGCGGATGCGATGCTGGTTCCCGAGCGAGCTTTGGGAACCGATCAATCCGGGCAGTATGTCCTGGTGGTGACCGCAGACGGCAAAGTCGAATATCGAGCCGTCAAAACACGGATGGCAGTGGATGATCTGCGAGTCGTCGAAGGGCCATTGGCCATGACGGATCAAGTGATTGTCGAAGGTCTGCTGCGGGCTCGTCCTGGTTCAAAAGTCACTCCAAAGCCGAGTGCGGCTGAGGCCGCTGCTGCCGCCACCGCGGCTGTTTCGACTCCAGAATAGTTTTCGCCGCTGTAGTGTGATCGTTTGTTTGGCCGTTCCGACGCTTCTGGCATCAGGTGACCATGTTTTCGAAGTTTTTCATTGAGCGTCCGATCTTCGCCAACGTGATCGCTATCGTCACGATGCTGGTCGGAATTGTGTCACTCCAGCAGTTGCCAATCGAGCAATATCCCGAGATCACGCCCCCCACGGTGCAGGTGGCGGCGGTCTATCCCGGGGCGAATGCCGAAGTCTTGTCCGACACGGTCGCCGGGCCGATTGAACAGGAGATCAACGGTGTGGAAGACATGCTGTACATGTCTTCCACCTGCTCCAGCAACGGTTCATATACCTTGACAGTGACATTCGAAGTCGGCACCGACTTGGACGAAGCCCAAGTGCTGGTGCAGAACCGCGTGGCTGTGGCCATGCCGCGATTGCCACAGGAGGTGCAACGCCAAGGGGTCACGACGAAAAAACAATCGACCAACATCACGCTGGTCGTCTCGCTGGTGTCGCCGACTCGTGAATACGATGACCTTTATCTCAGTAACTTCGCGACCTTGCGCGTGAAAGACGCTTTGACCCGAGTGGAAGGGGTCGGCGATGTGCAGGTGATCGGGGGCGGAACCTACGGCATGCGCGTCTGGGTGAATCCCGATGCGCTGAAAGCTCGTAACCTGACGATGGAAGATATTCTGGCCGCGATCCGCGAACAGAACGTCCAAGTGGCGGCCGGGCAAGTGGGGCAGGCCCCCACACCGAAAGAGCAGGGGTTCCAGTTCAACGTCTCGGTGCAGGGGCGGTTGAGTAATCCCGAGCAGTTCGGCGACATCATCATCAAGACGGTGAACGACGATCGATCGGGGATGCGCGTCATCCGGGTGAAGGACGTCGCTCGTGTCGAACTGGGGGCTCAGACATACGATCAATGGTGTGAAATCGGCGGTCAACCGGCAGCCAGTTTGCTGGTCTATCAGTTACCGGGTGCGAATGCCCTGCGAGTTGCTGAAAACACCAAGCATGCTCTGCACGAGTTGCAGCGAAACTTTCCGGAAGGGATCGAAGGGATCATTCCCTTCGACACCACGATCTTCGTCGACGAGTCGATTCACGAAGTTTATAAAACGCTGATGGAAGCGGGCGTGCTCGTGCTGATCGTCATCCTGGTCTTCCTGCAGGATTGGCGAGCGACGCTGATCCCCGCGACCACCGTGCCGGTAACGATCATCGGCGCGTTTGCGGCGATGGGAGCGCTGGGCTTCTCGATTAATATGCTGACGTTGTTCGGTCTGGTTTTGGCGATCGGGATCGTCGTTGACGACGCGATCGTGATCGTCGAAAACGCCGTGCATCATATTGACCATGGAAAGCTCGACCCGAAATCAGCCACGATCATCGCGATGAGCGAAGTGATTGGCCCCGTGATGGGGATCACACTGGTGCTGATGGCGGTGTTCTTGCCGACCGCTTTCCTGGGCGGGATTACGGGGCAACTCTATCGTCAGTTTGCGTTGACGATTGCCGCGACGGCCGTGATCAGTGCCATGAATGCAGTGACTTTGAAGCCAGCCCAGTGTGCTGTGTATCTGCGCCCCACACCGACCAAGAAGAATTTCTTCTATCGTGGGTTTAACGTGGCCTATGGATGGCTCGAAAGGATCTACACCGCGATTATCTCTGTCGCTGTTCGGCAGACGTTCCTGGTGATGGTGATGTTCCTGGCATTGGTCAGCTTGACTGGGTGGTGGTTCTTGAAGTTGCCGACTGGGTTCGTTCCCTCGGAAGATCAGGGTTATGCGATCGTCGCGATCCAGTTGCCTGACGCCGCATCGCAAGAGCGTACTCGCGAAGTGACTCGCCAGGTGAGTGCCATTCTAAAAGAGCAACCCGGCGTTCGATCCTGGTTCTTGCTGGGTGGAATGTCTCTGTTGGATGCGTCGGTCACATCGAACGCGGCCACGATGTTTATCACGTTCACCTCGTTTGAAGAGCGGGCGAAAGATCCCATGCTCAGCCAAGAGGAAATTCTGAAAGGGTTGATGGGGAAATTTCAGGCCGTGCGTGAAGCGATGGTCTTCGCGTTTCCACCTCCCGGTATTCGCGGGTTGGGGGTCGCCGGTGGTTTTGAGATGAAGATCGAAGACCGCGGCGGCGTTGGCTTGGGCGAGTTGCAGAAGGTCGTGAACGACATGGTGGCGGCGGCGAACGGCCAAAGCAGCCTGAGTGGAGTTCAGTCGACATTTCGGTCTGGTGTTCCGCAAATCTACGTCGACATCGATCGCGTGAAGGCCAAGAGCCTGGGTGTGCCGCTGGATGCGATCTTTGGGACCATGCAGGCGTCGCTCGGTTCGGCGTACGTCAATGACTTCAATAAGTTCGGCAAGACGTATCAGGTTCGCGTGCAGGCCGATCAACAATTCCGCCTGCAGCCCGAAGACATCAAGCGGCTTGAAGTTCGAAATCGAGATGGCCGGATGATCCCATTAGGGACGCTGGCGACGATTCACAAGACGCTCGGTCCGCAGATCGTGCCGCGCTACAACCTGTATCCGTCGGCGACGATTAACGGCGCGGCGGCTCCCGGCGTCAGTTCAGGGCAGGCCCTGCAATTGATGGAAGAACTGGCGGCGAACAAATTGCCGCAGTCGATGGGCTACGAATGGACCGGGATGTCGTTCCAGGAAAAGCGCGTCGGCTCGCAGGCGGTCTACGTCTTCGCCCTGGGGGTGTTGATGGTCTACCTCGTGCTGGCTGCTCAGTACGAAAGCTGGCTGATGCCGGCAGCGGTGATCATGGTGGTGCCGCTGGCGTTGCTGGGGACGGTGATCGCGGTTTCCGCTCGCAACATGGACAACAACATCTATACCCAAATCGGGATCGTGCTGATCATCGCTTTGGCGAGTAAGAACGCGATCTTGATCGTCGAGTTTGCTCGTGAGTTGCGGCAGAAAGATCGCTCGATCATCGAAGCGGCGATTGAAGCGTCACGCCTGCGGTTCCGGCCGATCTTGATGACCTCGTTCGCATTCATCCTGGGGATCGTGCCATTGATTCGCGCGACAGGGGCGGGTGCTGCCAGCCGACGAGCGTTGGGGACGGCCGTCTTTGGGGGGATGATCGCTGCGACAGTGCTGGCGGTGTTCTTCGTGCCGGTCTTCTACGTGCTGATGCAGCGCATGGCGGAATGGCGACGTAAGCCAACGGCGTCGTATCAGGCGGGCGGGGTCGCGAATCCTCATGCATCGCACGTCGCTTCGCAGAATCTCGAAGAGTCAGTGCCCGTGCACGCGAACTGAACTCGTTCGGAATCCGACAGCAACGGATCGATGGAGGAGCGAGTTTCATGATCCGTCCGGAGTCGGTCTTCGTTGAGTCGAAGGCCTATTGATACTCTGGATCGTGAGCGTGCTGAATGTGGATCGTATTTGCACTTATTGCTGAGATATTTGGGCTTGGCGTTGATAACGGTCAACTGGAGAGCCTGCGCCGTCGGATCGCGGAGTTGGACGTGAGCCAGATCCGGCTCAAGGCCGACAACGAACGCTTGATTGCCGAGAACGCAGATTTGCGGGAGATCGTCGATTACTTCGTTCGCCACGATGCTGAAAAGCTGATCTGAAGCGGCGATCGGGTATCTGAGCGCACACAAAAAGCCCGGCATTCCAAGAATGCCGGGCTTACTATCTGCATCTGAATCGCAGGGATGCTACTTGACCGGGTTTCGGTCTAAGCGAAGGCTACTTGCGGTGCCGAATCTTGGCGCGCATCTTTCGCTTCTTTCGTCCGATCTTTCGGCGACCCTTACCCGTCTTCTTAACGCCCATCAGCCCTGCGCTCCCGTCATCGGTAATTCCTTATGAAAGCCACGCGACACATTCGCCAGCGGGGAGGAGAGGATAGCAACTACGAGGAGAACGAGCAAGGAACGGGTTGTTGGAGTGCGGCGGGTCGGCTTCGAGTCGAATGGCCCTCAAGAATCAAGCAGCAGTAATGCTGTAACTCCTGACAGAAATTGGGGTTAACGACATTTGAGCGTTTCTGGGTCGCGGCAGAAGTGCGGAAGCAGGAAGTGGTTTGATCACCGTTTGGAATCTTTGATTGGCTGCGGTTGTCTGTTCTTGGGTTTCGACGATTGAATCCAAGGCTCCGTCGAGCCGGAGCACTCCAAAGAAAGAATCTCTTTGGCAAGCTCGGTCGGAAGCTGTACGCTGACGCGTCGCAAAAATTTTGGCCTGGTCCACTTCGGCAAGGAGTTCGAGATGGCACGACCTGTGGTTGCGCGTCTAACAGTCATGATTCCGATGTTGATCATTCTCGGAGGGATGATCGGATGTGCTGATTCCGGGAAGCCGTCGCCACCAGGTTCCGCGACCGCAACCACGGCATCGTCGGCTCGGCCTGTCCTTCCTTCGACGTATGCGAAAGAGGAAGCCACCGACACGGTGACGACTGCGAAAGAGCCCACAGGCGATACGCCGCAACAGACTGTTGAACAAACGAAGCCCAAGCGAGAGCCAATCTATGACACTCAGACACCCGGTCGGGAGTTGATCGATAAGGCGATCAAACAGGCCCAGCGTGATCACAAGCGAGTGCTGATTGAATGGGGGTATAACACATGTATCTGGTGTGTCCGGTTGCATGACACGTTCAAAAAGGACGCGCTTGTTCAACCGCTGATTCACGAAGAGTTCGTGCTGGTTCTGGTCGACAGTACCGAGAATGGCGAGCTGATGCGGGAATACGGCGGCAAAGATCGTCAGTACAGCTTTCCGCATCTGACGGTTTTGGATGACCAGGGAGAAGTGCTGACCAATCAGAACACGGAACCACTGGAGAAGGGTTCCGCACACGATCCGCAGTTCGTCGCGGACTTCTTGACTAAGTGGTCCGCGCCGAAGGAAGACGCGGAAGAGGTCATGGCCAAATCCTTGAAGCTGGCCGCTACGGAGAACAAGCGAGTCCTGTTGCGAGTGGGAACACCGTATTGCGGCTGATGCAACGTGCTCGCCCAATTCACTCAAGACCACGCCGAACTCTTGAGCAAAGATTATGTCGATATCAAGATCGACACGATGCGGATGGCGAACGGCGAAGCCATTGCATCACGCTATCAGCCAGCCCCACGGCAGTCCCTGGGGGTTCCCTGGTTCGTTATTCTTGACGAAACCGGCAAGACCCTCACTTCGTCGGTGGGGCCGAAGGGCAACATCGGGTATCCGTTTCAGACTCCTGAAATCGATCTTTTTATCGGGATGCTGCGAGAGACTCGCCAGAAGCTGACGGATGCTGACTTGGAACAGTTGCGAACGGATTTGGTGGCTTATCGTGAGGAACGCGAAAGCAAGCAGGTCAAATGACGGCTTTGAGCAAGTTTCCCACGGAGAATGATCAGGTTGTCGCCACAACCTCGCCATTTTTAGATCTTTGGATCCTGCGATACAACAGGTAGCCGCCCCAGATGCCCACGGGGCAGAAATAGATCATGAAGCAGACCATGACGCACTGAATAATCGTGGGGACAATCAGCAGCGAGCGATAGGACAAATTGATTGCTGATGTGATGGCAATCGATAACACCACAATCCAAAGAATCGCGGCAACGAAGTACAAAGTCGAGGGGTCTTGAGATTGCGGAATAATGATCACGTGAAACGCGAGCAGTGGGACCAGCAATAGCATGGCACAGGCAATAACGACGCCCGTATAAATCTTTTCGACCGTCGTCATTCCTGTGGACGTGACCGGTTGGACCAGTTCCGTTGCGGGTTGCTCAGATTTGCTCGTGCTCATTTTAAAACATTCCTCGTCGAAGAACTATTCGCGCTTCGGCATTCGCGCGGTGATGACGCGGTAGTCTCCGACTTCGGATTCCTTGATCTCGATGAACCACAGCGGCATTCGTTCCAGGAACCAGGATGGGGTTTTCGTGACGACGTGGATGAGGCCCCCTTTTTTCAGGGCTCGATAAGCGGTGTCGAGGAAAAGTTCGGCGATCGCGTAGTGAGAAAAGTAGGGAGGGTTGGCGAGAACAAGATCGAAATCGCCGGTCGATGCGGAAGCCCCTTCGCAATCGAGGATTGCCGTGATGCCTGGGGCGTCGTTGAGCGCGGCACTTAACTGGGCGCATTGCACCGCACGCGGATTG
>DASYEA010000248.1:0-3770 GCA_036499265.1 Schlesneria sp.
GTCGCAGGTGACCGGGCTTGCGGGCAAGCCGCCTCAGCGCCTTTCTGAGCGGGAGGCGTAAGCCCCCTAGCCTCTTTGGTTGTGGCACCAGCATTTTCAAAATGGCTACAAAAAACACACCAACCAGAACTTTCTTCCGCCACTTTGAAAACACGAAGATCTTCGCATAGAACTGATCCGCCGCTCGGTGGGTCTCTACCTCGGCAACAGTTTCATCTCTGATGTCATCGCGTGGCCTCATCTCGCTGAGGCCACGACAAACGCAGCGCCGCAGGATCGATTTCCACATGCTGTCCAATTCCACGGCTCAAGATAACGGCCCCGTCCAACCGGAGCGCGTCGAGGCCCTGCGGCGGAGCGAAGAGCGCTACCGAGCATTGCTGGAGGCCACCAGCCAGGCCGTGTGGTCATGGGCGACCGACGGCAGTGGAAATGACTTTGAGCGATCGCGACAGTGGTGGACCGAGATCACCGGCCAGCCGCTTGATGAGCAGGGGGCGACCGGAGACGCGTGGCTGGAGGTCGTTCATGCCGAGGATCGTTCTCGCGCCGGACAAGCCTGGGCGACAGCCAAGGAAACAGGCTCCAGCTATGAATCCGAATACCGCGTTCGAAGTCGGCACGGCGACTGGCGACACGTGCGAGCGCGGGGCATTCCGGTCCACGCCGACGATGGATCGGTTCGTGAGTGGATTGGAACGCTCGACGACGTTACGACTCAACGCGATGCCGGGGCGGAACGAGATCGGTTGCTGGCAGAAGTCGATGCCGAACGACGCCGCCTGCAAGAGATCTTCAATCACGCCCCTTCGTTCATGGCCGTCTTGCGAGGTCCCGAGCATATCTTCGAACGAGTGAATGATCGCTATGTCGAGTTGATTGGCGGCCGCAATGTCGTCGGTCTACCCGTTCGCAAGGCACTTCCCGAGATCGAAGGGCAAGGTTACTTCGAACTGCTGGACCAAGTCTACCGGACCGGCGAGCCACACGTTGAAGTTGATGCCCGTGTTGTCCTGGTGCACTCGCAGGACTCACGCGAACATATCCTCCAATTCGTCTATCAACCGATGCTCGACATCAACGGAAAGGTCTCCGGGGTCATCGTCCAGGGAATCGATATGACCGAACAGCGGCGGGCCGAGCGAGATTTGGTGCGGCTCACCGAAGAATCAGACCGACGAAAACGACTCTATGAGACGTTCTTATCGAGCACGCCAGATCTGGCCTACGTCTTCGATCTGAACCATCGGTTCACGTATGCGAACGATGTCCTGCTGCAAATGTGGGGTCGGACCTGGGATGAAGCAATTGGCAAGACCTGCCTGGAACTGGGCTACGAACCCTGGCACGCAGCCATGCACGGCGAAGAAATCGACAAAGTGAAAGCGACTTGCGCACCGATTCGCGGTGAAGTTCCGTTCAACGGTGCCTTTGGGCGGCGCATCTACGACTATATCTTCGTCCCTGTTTTTGGTGCGAATGGTGAAGTCGAAGCCGTGGCCGGCACCACTCGTGATGTCACCGAACGAAAAGAATCTGAACAAGCCTTACGTGATGCCGACCGCAAAAAGGATGATTTCCTGGCGTTGCTGGCTCACGAACTGCGAAACCCACTGGCCCCGATTCGCAACGGTCTGCAAGTCATGCGACTGGCGCAAGGCAATCCCGGCATGGTCGCAACCGCCCGCGACATGATGGAGCGGCAATTGGGTCATATGGTGCGGTTGATCGACGACTTGCTGGATGTGTCGAGAATCACACGCAATAAGATGGAGCTTCGATGCACCCGCGTGATTCTCGCCGACGTGATTGGCAACGCCGTCGAAGCGTCCAGCCCGATGATTCAAGAGTCCGGGCATGAATTGACTGTCGTGCTGCCTCCCGAACCCATTGTGCTGGAAGCCGATCTCACTCGGCTCGCTCAGGTCTTCTCCAACATGCTGAGCAACAGCGCGAAGTACACGCCCCAAGGGGGAAAGATCTGGCTCTCCGCCGAACGAGCCGGTCAAGAGGTCATCGTTTCCGTGCGAGACACCGGCATCGGCATTCCCGAGCACTCGCTCTCATCTATCTTCGACATGTTCAGTCAAGTCGATCGAAACATCGAGCGAAGCAAGGGCGGACTGGGCATCGGCCTGGCACTCGTCAAAGGCCTGGTCGAAATGCATGGCGGAACCGTTGCCGCCGACAGCGTCGAAGGGAAGGGGAGTACCTTCACCGTCCGCCTTCCGATTTTCGAGCCCATCGCAACCTCTGACACCACTACGAATGAAGCCGATGTCACCCACGGTTCCAAACGCCGAATGCTGGTCGTCGACGACAACCGCGACGGTGCCGACTCCATGGCAATCATGCTCAGGCTGCTTGGCAATGAAGTGACGACAGCCCACGACGGGCTCGAAGCTGTCGCCGCCGCAGGGGCAGTCCGGCCGGAGGTGATCCTGATGGACATCGGACTACCAAGACTCAGCGGCCTCGACGCCACTCGCCAGATTCGCGAGCAACCTTGGGGACGAGAAATCAAGATCATTGCATTGACCGGATGGGGACAAGAAAACGATCGCGAACAGTCCCGAAAAGCCGGTTGCGACGGACATCTCGTGAAGCCGGTCGATCTTTCCGATTTAGAGAAACTGCTGGAGAGCGTTCGTCATCGCTAAATAAATCCACAATCGAATCGGAGTGCTTGCCTTTTTGGGAGGGCGCGGCTCCTGCCATGCCGCTGAGTCTCGTTGCGTTCGATCGACAAACAAGCGGCTGCGTAGAGGTGGAGGATGCGAGCAACTCAACTGGGCATTGGCAATTTCTCGCGACGGGCCGCCGACAGCATCGACAGTGCGGTATAGATCACCACCACGACCACCAGCCACCGAACGGCTTCCAAAGGCAGCTCTTTGACAATGAGCGCCGCCAGAAGCACGCCTGGGATGCCAGCCAACGTCAGCCCTAGTGCCGCAGCCGGATCATACTTTCCGGCACGAATGATCCGGACGCTCGCGACGGGCATCAGGAACGCACACGATCCCATCATGATTGGAAACGCCGTCGAGGGATTCATCCCCAGCAGGCTGACCATAATCATGATCGGCGCATAGGCCCCCACGCCGATCATCATCAGCGCACCGAATACGAAGTTGCCCACCAGTGCGATAGCCAGATACCCGCCTTCCAACCCGTTCGCCTCACCACCCGGCGGCAACAGTTGCGTCAGCCGTGCCAGGATCAGACCCGCCGCGGCCAACAACGCCAACCCCATGCCAATCTGAATCCGTCGCCTGGGCCAGTGAATGACGAACCCCGCTCCCACCGTCGCCCCCAGCACCGCCGCCAGAATCGTCAGCACCAAAGTCCAGATCTCGACTTCGACGATCGCAATATAGATGAACGCCTGGACAATGGTCGGCAGACAATGCCCGACATTCAAGGTCCCTGGAATCAACTCGTCCGGGACCGATTTCCGCAGCCGGTACAACGTGGTCGTCGTGGCGAACGACCCGATCCCCAGCGTGTCCAGAAAATCCGCGATGAACCCGACCACCACCTGATACGCCGTCGTCCCATTCCCGCGACCCCGGCGGCGCAGGTCAGTCACCCAGACGGTGCAGAACGCCACGGCCAGAACGGCGAGTAAGACAAACAAGATCGCCTTGATTGGAGGCACATCGAACATCAATCACCCTAGTCCGCGGGAGGACATGATGGAACGTCAACGGCTTCTCCGAAATGAGCGAATCGGTTTGCCTGGCGAACACGTTACGTGAAAGAACCAG
>DASYEA010000249.1:0-1819 GCA_036499265.1 Schlesneria sp.
CAGCGGCTCCTTTTGATTATTGTCGTTCTGGGTGCCGACTCGCGCCCGGACAAGATGATCGACCACCTGTTCCATCAGGGCAGTGGCGGCGGCCTGCAATCGTGGCACTTTCATCGCGGAAACGGCGATATGGCTGACCAGTTCACTGGAAGTCTGCGAACTGTCGTGTTTCAGTCGCTCCCCCATTAGCGTGATTTGTTCGAGGGCTTGCGGAAAATCATTGCTGATGACGGCAACTTGTGCCAGCAGAACTCGACCGGGAAGTTCACCCATCGGTTGTTTCAGCCGCGGTTCGACCAACTGTTTAAGCCGGTCTACTTTGTTCGCTTTCACCGCCGCAGCAGCGAACAACGCGCCGATATCCTTGAGTTCCTCAAGTGGCAGTTCATTACCATTGTTGTAGTTCCGGTTTCGTTCCATCACAGGTTTGGAATGCAGAAACACTTCGGCCGGACGCGACTCGGGCAGGACGGCCCGCTCAAGCGCGGCGTAGATCAATTCGGCATTCGCCTCTTTCTCGTGCCATAGCCGTTCCATCGTGGCCAACTGTTCATAAACTTTTGCCGCGACCTGAGACGGTTGGTTTCGATTGCTGCGATTATTTTGGTTCAGATCGATCGCGACCATCGCTTCGACGGGTGGGCCCGATTGCAATGCGAATGCAATCGCGTCGAAGGAGAGATCTTCGATCCCGTTTTCGATTGCCAGTTTCGCGATCTGGACGACCTTCTCAAATTGAGCCAATGTGATCGCCGGAACTTTATGGGCCTGACCGGCCGGTGATGCCGTTGCCGGGCCCGTTTTCGATACCGGCGCAGCTTCAGTGACACGCTGGTCACCCTCGGGTTTGGGCTTGGATTTGTCGACTGGTTTGGGAACGACGATCTCCAACATTTCCACCCAGCGCTTTTTGGCGGTTTCGTTGTCTTTCGCCTGCAGAGAAATCAATCCCCACTCACGCAGGATCGCCAGCGCAAAATGACTATCGGTCTGCTGCCGAGCCGCTTCCAGCGACCGCTCGGCGAGTTTTCGTCCATTCTCCTGTTGAATTTCCTGTTTCAGGCACTCACGCGCGACCAGCCAGAGTCCGACGTGATGCTTGGCCGCATCACGTTGCTTGGCAGGAATGCTCCCCTTGGCCGGTGGTGATTCCAGCGGAGTGTGGTCGACCACTTCGATCAGTTCACTGATGGCCTTGGCAATCGCGACGGAATCGTGCGTTTGATGTCCGAGTAACACTTCGAGAATTCTCAGCGACATGTCTGATGGGCGTTGAGCCAAGCCTTCGGACAGGCTGTCGCGGATTTTCTGGGCCAGTGACGGATTCGTCCCCAGCGATTTGACCATCTTGCCGAACACGCTGGTCAGTTGAATTTGATCTAGATCAAGCGACTCAAAAAGCAGAAAAAGTTCGGTGTGTGCCGTCGTGCTCGAATCCTGCTTACCGCCGTTTCGTTTGGAATCTTCGAGCAATAATTGCGGCAACTGCTCGGGCTTGAGTTCTTTCAGCACGGATTGCAAGCTGCTTTGCAACTGGTTTTTCATACTTTCAAGCTGCTGAGCAGGATTGCCGCCGCCAAAGACTCCGATAGCAACGACGAAGTCTTCTGAGCGTGCCAACTGTTGCTGATAGAGACGAATCGCGTCAACGGGGTAACCTAACTGTGTCAGCTCTTCTCCAAGCGATGTCGCTGATTGAATGCGGTTGTACGCTTCCCAGGCTTCGCCCTGATTGCGGTTGGACTTCGCATTTTGAGTCGACAGCAGCAGATGTCGCGCGTCTTCCTGTCGGCCTTGTTGCTTATAGAGCGTCACGAGC
>DASYEA010000250.1:0-5509 GCA_036499265.1 Schlesneria sp.
CAACTCCCCCACTTGCCCCGGCGGACGATGTCGAGCAGTTGGTTGTGCGGGGGATGGCGACATTGGCTAACTCGGCGCTGGAACGATTCAGGAGCCTGTGGCAACGAACGGCGATGATCTCAGACTTCGCCTCGAGGTGCCGCTTCGAGGATGGCAATAATCGCCAGCACGCAACCAACGCACGCCAGAATAACTAAGCCGGCTGCCCAGGTGGAGACAGCATACAGCGTCAACCCCAGCAAACCGGTGGTCAAAGTCGTCAGGTGGACAGTCAGCACGGCCTGAACCTTGGTCAACCCGAGTGCGACAAGCCGATGCGAGAAATGGCGTTTATCCGCCTGGAACGGACTTCGACCCTCCCAAAGTCGGATCAAGATGACCGAACAAATGTCGTAGAGCGGAACCGCCATGACGCACAGCGGAGCCAGAGCCACATGGGAATTGGTATCCGCTGACGAATAAAACGTTCCCAGAATCGTCATGCAGGCGATGCTGAAGCCCAGGAAGTAGCTTCCCGAGTCACCCATGAAGATTTTTGCAGGGGACCAGTTATGCACCAGAAATCCCAGCAGCGATCCGGCCACGATTAGAAAGAAGCCCCCCACGAACCAATGGGGCTCACTTGGTTTCGCCAGCATCATCACCGCGAAGATCGAGCTGACGATCAGGGCGATGCCGCCCGACAGGCCATCCATGTTGTCCAGAAAGTTGAACGAGTTGACGAGGACCACAAACCAGATCACCGACAAGACGGCACCAATCCAGGGGTTACTCAAGAAGACGGTCGCTCGCACACCACTCGCCACGATGGCAATTGAAACACCGAATTGCAGCAGCAACCGCAGCTTCCACGACAACGGGCGAAAATCGTCAACCAGCCCCGTGATCGCCAGCACCGTGGCAGCAGCGATGATCCCCCACAATTCGTTGGAGCGATAAATCACTCCATTGAGGTGCCGTGCCATTTCTGCAGGTAGCCATGCAGGCGGTGACTTGTGCCAGAGCAAAACTAAGCCCTGTGCTACTGCCAAGGGTAAAACGACGCCGCACCAGATTCCAACTCCGCCCCCTAAAGGGGTCGGCGTGAGGTGGACTTTGCGAGCCCCCGGTTTGTCGATTAACCCAAGCCGGGGTGCGACTTGCCGCATCAGCCATGTCGCCAGCAGCGACGTCACAAACGCGGAACACAGGCAGCCGGAGATCAGAAGCCACATATTTGAAATGGGTACTAAGGTGGTCAGTCGCGAACAAGGAAAACTCAGAGCTCAAAATCGCTCGCTCTACGCTGTTGAGCAAGCGAAACGTTTGCGCAAAGTCCAGATTTAACAATAGATCCGACGCAACCGCCCCCCGGGAGGCGATATTCGACCGAACGTGCCTGCAAAAAACGGCAACTGCGCTTCGTTCAAGCAATCCGATCCGCGGGGGATTGGTAGTGGAAGTGCCAAAAGTGTCCTCGTTTTTGGGCACCGAATTGTCATTCTGACATTTCCTTCGGGTGAACCTGTGTAAACTTGACGTGTCCTAACTCACTGCTACCGTTAATGCTGAGGGAACAATAACGGTTTGATGACGAACGGCACGTGTGATGCACATGAAATGATCATGAAATCGGCAAGCCACTTGCTCAGCACCAATTGATGTTTGCTTACCCAAGGGGAGGGAGGCGGCCATGACACGCGACAAAGCAGTAATTGAGGACTCGTCTGAAACACCTTTTAACGCTCAGTTAATCGTTCGGCGACTCGCAGCAGCCGAAGGTTATCTTGAGCTCCATATGCCAACTTACGCGCTCGCTGAACTGAGCCGTGTAACGGATGCTGGCCCGTTCGAACCGATCGCCCAGCTATTTCTTGGCGAAGCGCTGCAGGCCCAGGAAAAGTATGCTGAAGCGATCCAGCCACTGAACATCGCAGCTCAGATGTTCCCAAAACCGTTTAACCAAAGAGCCTTTATGGCGCTTAGCACTTGCTACCGCCATGAAGGTCAGGATCGATTGGCCGACGAAGCCGCAGCGTCGGCCGTTCCGCCGGACATGGCCGATGGACCGACGGCGGTGCAGTTGGCAGTGATGCCGATTTTCCAGATTAAGACGGGCAGCGAAAGCCGGATCACTCATGGCCACAATTGATTGAGCGATTCGCTGCCAGTTCTGATTTGAAATAACGAACCAGCCTCCGCGACTGATAACGCGTGAGGCTGTTTTTGTTCCACCTCCGAGAACGCGAAGTCGAGTCAATTGCTTGTGGCATCCCCTCGCCGCGCCTAGAATCGCCCCCTTCGCTTTCTGACTCACCCCTGGACTGCCCATTATGTCTCGCCGGTTTGTAACGGATCTCAAAGATGGAGACATCGTCGAAGAGATATTCTTGGTTGCCGATAAACAACTGCGAGCCAATCGCAACGCCGCTCTTTATCTCTCGGTCGACCTTCGAGATCGAACCGGCTTGATCAATGGCCGCATGTGGAACGTGACCGAAGAAGCATGCAACCACATCCAGACAGGGGGGTTCGTTCGAATCAAGGGAAAGGTGCAGCTCTTCCAGGGCACACTGCAACTGATCCTGACACACTGCGATATCGTTCCGCTGTCGAGCGTTGACGCTGCCGATTTTGAATCGATGACCTCGCAAAAAATCGAGGAGTTGTTCAGCCAATTGCGCACGTTGTTGCTCAGCTTCGAACATCCCAGCCTGCGAACACTGATGGAGTGCTTCTTGCTGGACGACACCATCATGCGATCGCTCTGCGAAACTCCGGCCGGCGTAAAAGCCCATCACGCTTATCGAGGCGGACTGCTGGAGCACCTGGTCACGCTGCTGCGAACGGCCCGCAAGATCTGCGAAATCTATGTGGAGCTGAACGAAGAACTGCTGATGGCGGGGATTTTCCTGCACGACTTGGGCAAGACTCGCGAGTTGTCAGTCGAATCCGGCTTCTCCTACACCGACGAAGGTCAGTTGCTGGGACATCTGGTGATCGGTGTCGAAATGCTGTCGGACAAGATCCGTCAGACGGAACAAATGAGCGGCGAGCCGTTCCCCGAAGAACTGGCTTTGCGGCTAAAACACATGATCCTCAGCCACCACGGCCAGTACGAATTCGGCAGCCCGCGACTGCCCATGACGCCCGAAGCCGTTGCACTGCATCTGCTTGACAACTTGGATGCCAAGCTGCACGAGTTCACTCGCGCGATTCATGACGATACCAACAGCGCCTCGCACTGGACGCTGTTCATTCCGAGGTTGGATCGCAAGATCTTCAAAGGATCAAAGTGAGCAGGAGTGTCGCGATTCGGTGACACTCCAGTTACATCTCGCTCCCGTTCGTCTTCTCGTTCCCAAGCTCCAGCTTGGGAACGCCGGTCTTCGAAGCTCCGCTTCGCGCCGATCTCCGCGGATGTAGAACCACAGATCGCGAAAACCGGCAACAATGCCCTACATCCAGTCGGTCACCACCTCGACCAATCCGGGTTGACCGGCATAGTTACGGGCGCTGGAGTATCTCCAATGCACGGGATCATCGACGTATCCGCGTGCCACCGGATTATTGTGCGTGTACTCCAGTTTCTGCCACATCATCTCGTCGTTCTGGATTTGTTGCGGATGACTTCCTTCCTGCCAGAGCTGATAAGTGCTTTCCGTTTTGTGACCCGACTTGTGCGCCTTAAGTTGACGGAGAACGACCTCTTCACCTCGCCGTTCCAGTAGATCGATAATTTGGCGTGCCGTGAAGCTCTTGACGCTTTTCAGGACATTGGAAAGATCGGGAGCACGAGCGATCAGGTGCAGATGATTCTCCAACACAACGAATCCAAGAATCTGCAGTCCCGATTTCCGCTGATGATGCCGCCACGCCTCCAGCACAATCTCGACGGCTTCTTTTCGCGTAAAGATTGGCAACCATCCCACGATCGTGTGTGTGAGAAAGTAGGGAAATTCTGTTTCAAGGATCCTGTATCGAGATCGCGTCATGTCGGGATCCCCAGCGTCGAGTCGATGTCGATCAAGACTGATCGCGAAGCGGAGCTTCGAAGACCGGCGTTCCCAAGCTGGAGCTTGGGAACGAGAATAAGGACAATAACAGTGTCGCGATTCGGTGACACCTCATTCCGTCATCCCCGCGAAGGCGGGAATCCAGCGAGCATGGATCCGCTTCTCGCCCGCTTAGTAAACGACTGACTCGCCATGAAGAACTAGCGGTAAGGCCGCATCGACTCGCTCCGTTCCCTGCGATGTTTGATTCTAACGCGGCGGTCGCACGATGAAACACCTCGCGATTTCGCCGCCTGCACAGCCCCAGAGGCCCTAGGGAAACCGAAGGTGCCCAATCGCCAAGCCGCCAGTCAACAAATCAACGGACACTTTTGCAAAAATGCGTCAGTCGGGATTCCAATTTGTCGCGAAATTTGCCATAAATCTTTCACTTCGGCAGTCAGTGGACCTGCCGGAATAGGAAGATGAATGCCTTTTTCGCCCACCCACCTTTCGTCTCGCCCGCTTGCACGAGTTCTCTCTTGCGGCGTCCAAGATCGTCAAGCACGGTGACGCACCTCGGCCTCAGTCATGTCCGTTTGCTTCTGCTCGTCGCAATGATTTATCGGGAAATCAGTGCTGTCGGTGTCGGTAGTCGCGGTTTGTCGTCGCTGAACTGGTTTCGATCTTCCCCGCCATCGGCGGCGGATGTCACATGTTTTTAGAGAGCCTTCGGGGCTCTGCAAAAGGACGACGATGAGCAAGAATCTGTATGTGGGTAATCTGTCATTTAGTTGCACGGCCGACGATCTGCGAGAATTGTTCGGTCAACATGGGAACGTTTCTTCGGCACAGGTAGTTTCGGATCGCGAAACTGGCCGGTCCCGAGGTTTCGGATTCGTCGAGATGTCGGATGGTGGTGAGGCGGCAATCTCGGCATTGAATGGTACCGACTTCATGGGACGTTCACTGACAGTCAACGAAGCACGTCCTCGCGAAAGCGGTGGCGGTGGCGGTCGTTCGGGTGGCGGCGGTGGTCGTTCCGGTGGTGGTGGATACGGCGGCGGTGGCGGTGGCGGCGGCCGCGGTGGATACGGCGGCGGTGGCGGCGGACGCTACTAAGCCTAACCGGCTCTGATTAACGCAAAACGCCCTGTGGTTCCCGATAACCACGTGGCGTTTCGCTTTGAGGGGGCTTGTGTAATGTCTCCGATCATCTCACCGACGATTTCCAATCGTTCGAACGTTCTCGCAGGGCATTCGGCACCTGCGTTATTCAATAACTATGTGGACCTTGCATCAGTCCCACGATCGCGGTCATCAGCGACTGCAGTGATGGGCCAATCAGGAATACAAAACTGAGCGTCAAGGTCATGAAATAGAACAGGCGGTTGCTGTTCAGATCAAACATCAGCAGATAAAGCAGTCCGCCGATCAGCGCCACGGCACCCACGCATGCGATGATGTTTCCGTATTCGCTGATGACGAAATAGCGATAGCGCCTGGATACGAATTCAGATTGAATCGACTGGAAC
>DASYEA010000251.1:0-3807 GCA_036499265.1 Schlesneria sp.
GAACCAAGCTGCCTGGTCGAAGGTGTCCGCCGCGTCGTCGATCGCGAAGTGGAACTTCATTTCCATCGGGTCATCCGCCGCAATCCGCCTACGGAATAGCGAAGAACTTAGCCACGGATGGACACCGATGAACACGGATTAGGAAGAAGCAGAGTTGTGCGGCTTCTGCACGCTGAAGGTTACGCACCGTTCGTGGCCTGAAGCAGCAGAATGTTGCAGCGAAAGCAGATACTGCTAATGGTGTTCACGCGCCGATTCGCCATTCGGTTCCAATTCCTCTCTCTCTTCATCCGTGTTTATCTGTGTCAATCCGTGGCTAATTCTTCTCTGCCTAATGAGGCTTCGCGACAGCACGTCGTGGCTTGCGGCTCCGGGCGAATTTTGGCGAGGGGACCGCATCAGATTCGGTGGCGGCTTCCTCTACGGGCGGTACTGATTCGTCGCTGTTCTGTGACAATCCTGCAGCAGGAAACATCGCTCGCCACGAGAACGATTCGACGACATCCACGACCAGCGTCATCGTCGCATGGCTATTCGGTTCGCGGACGGTACCGACCAGCAACAGGGCCAGCCATCGCAGCAGGATGCTACTGGCAAACATCATCTGGAAGTGGCCCATCGACCAGCCACCAATCACCCACGTTTGACCCGCCAGCATCGTCATGATTCCACCGGCTGCGATCGAAGTCAGCCCGCCGACGATTCCCGCCAACGCTTGAGTCGCCGCGATGTACATCGTCCGATTTTCCGTCGGGGAGTGTTTGATCATAAAACCATTGTTGGCAATCAGAATGCCGGCGTTTTGAGCGGCATCCAGCATGAAAAAGGGAGCCAGAACCCAGAATGCGATATCGGGGTTATGCGGAGTCAGCAGCAGCGCCAGCATGTTCGCAGACTTGGTCGCGACGCAGACCACCAGCACTGGCCGTGTCCCATAAACATCAGCCCAACGGCCGAGCGTGCGAGAGAACATCGCGCCGCCAATCCAACTAATTGTCCACAGCAGCAGTACGCGAAAGAGGTCCATCTGGCACTCTTCCAGCAGATACAAGCTGATGAATGGGGCTCCCGCCATCGCTGCAAAGTTCCAGTAACACATGAACCGGATGTAGCGGCGGAAATCCTTGTTTCGAAATGGGGCCGCCAGCACCTGGCGCAGCCGCGGGCTGGGCATCCGTGTGACGGGTGGCTCGACGATTCGATGAAACAGTGTCAGGTCAATCACCCCGCACAGCGTGCCGATGCAGGTCAACACGGCATAGCCAGATTCAATTCCTAGATCGCTTTTCAGGACTAAGAATGCTGCCGCGGCCAAAGATCCCGCAGCCGTAATCTGACTCCAGAATTGCCGGCTGCCCCAGTAATGACTCAGGCCTTCGTGAGGCAGATAATCTCCCATCCAACTCAACCAGAGGGGCGAGCTGAAATGCAGCAGCGCCTGGTTCAAGGCAGTCGTGATCAATAACGTAGTTACCCAGAATTCAGGTGGCATGTCCTTAATCAGGAAGGGACCGATGGCCGTTGGCAACAGCAGCAATCGATGAATCATCGCCGACCAGAACCACAGCCGTCGTCGATAGCGAAGATGGTTGACAACCACTCCCGAGATGAACTGCATAAATAGCATCAGGGTCGGCAGGGCGCTCAGGATCCCGATGTGCAGTTCATTCGCGCCGATGGATCGCGCATAGCGGATCGTGGCGGGCGATGTCGTCAGTTGGGTATAGGCGGCAGCCAGGCAGCTAGCGACAATGATCGCCCGCTTCGCACCGGTTATAGACCACACAGCATTCTCATTTCGCGGCAAACGCAAACACGCAGCAGACGTAACGGACGCAAATGTGCAACCGCCTCTGACACTGCTGACAATTCGATTCGTAGAGAAGTTCGGGAGGGCGGGGTTTTAGCAAAGCGGCCAGACCTCGAAAAGATCGACCTGTGTAGGGCAGGGCTGCGACGATGTGACGCAAATTTCATGTCAGCGACGGTCGCAATCACGAATTCTGACCGTGCGCAGGACATGCAAAACCCGAAATGGCCCGGTCCCACGAAGAAGCATCAAAGAATGAACCAAGGCGGGAATTCCCGCCTCGTTCAGCAATTCATCGTGGCGAGTCCCCATGCGTGGGACTCGCGGCAACCTGAATCAGACACCCATCTTGCGTCGCTTGGCCTTACGGGCCTTCGAGCTAGCAGGGCGGCGCCCGTGGTTTGCCTTGTTGACTTTGCGAGTGGTCTTGGCCATGACTAAATCATCTCCGTGCTCAAACAAATCAAGCCCCAAGTGGGCGAAGGGGAATGAGAATAGCAGGTTAGGCCACTCCAGAAAAGTCACCTCGGTCCGCTTCCTTCTTAACTTCAGAAGATTGTCCGAATCTCCTTGACAGACACGATTTCCGGAAATCTCCGTTGCCGCCAGCCGTCTTTCAGGCGAGAATCCTAAGGTCATTTGATGCTGCCATTTTAGGCCTCATGATGCGATTTCGAACTTATTCCCGGTTGCTGATCCTGCCGTTCGTGGTGATCCCATGGGCAGGTCTGTTAATTTTGCAGGCACTCGCGGCCCCGCCGCTTCCGGACTTGCCGCAACTCGTCGCGGATCAGGCCGATCTTGGGAATCCGCTGTTGCTGCCTCAGGATCGCCAGCAGGAACAATGGCTGGATTCGGCTCGAAAGTCCTTGGAAGAAGAGGATTTCGGACAAGTCGTCGTGCTACTGCGCAGAATTATTGCGATGGATGACGATTCGTTCCTCGCGAACCCAGGAAACTCAACACTGACATCGACTCGTGAGCATGCCGTCCAACTGGCCGCGAAGCTGCCCGCTGAAGTCCGTCAGCGACTTGAGGCGGACCTGGATCGCATCGCTCAAGAATCATGGCAGACGACAAAGCAGACTCCGTCATCGGAAGCATTAAGTCCCTTCCTGAACCGCTACCGCATGACATCGTTGGGATTGGAGGCTTTTCGTCTCTCGGCTGCCAATGATCGCGATGCCGGACATCACAGGCTGGCTGCGGTGGGCTGGCAGGCCGTTCGGCGACACCCACTGGCGACAAATCAACAGCAAACGAATGCGGTGTTGGCGCTGTTCGATACGCTGTTGTCGGCGGGCGACCTGCAATCGGCGGAACGACTGGCAGCCGAATTCAAGTCGGTTAGCACCACGATAATCGCCGGAAAAGAGGTTCACCCAACCGAGTGGATGCAAAGTCGCCTGCGCGAACGTCAACGGATGCAGCCCGCCTCCGTCGTGATGGAATCCTCCTCTGACCCACGCTTGCCGGCCCCGACCCCCGTCTGGACTCATAGTCTGGCCCTGATTCCCGAGCTTCAGAAGACAGGCTCGCTGATTCAACGTTTCTACCGAGACCAAGGGGTGATCTCATCTCCTGTGCTTCGACCCGTCATTGTCGGAAACATGGTCCTGTCGCGATCGATGCAGGAACTGATCGCCTTTGACATCAAAACGGGTGAGCAGCTTTGGGCCGTTCCCAATCAGGAATATGGGTGGCTCGCCAAACGTTCGGGACCGCCCGACATTAGTCCCGCTCGCTCGGGAAACGCCTCTGGCTGGTATCGTCGATCAGAGGTTGATTCCGTATTTGCCTCGATCGCTTCGCAGGGAAACCTTGTCGTCGTCGTGCAGGAACCCGATCGTTCGATGACCGATTTCTCAACCGCAACCAGTGCGCCGCGTCCCGTCAATGCACCAGCAGCCAACGCGCGCTGGAACAAACTGTGCGGCTATGATCTTGGCACCCGCCAGTTGCTCTGGCAGATGGGTGGGCCCCCCACCGGTCCGGCC
>DASYEA010000252.1:0-2566 GCA_036499265.1 Schlesneria sp.
CAGAATCCGAACAGGGCGAGGATCTGGAAGGCGATCCGGAACTGAAGCTGGCGATTGTCGGTCGCCGCAACGTCGGGAAGAGCACGTTCATCAATCAACTCGCCGAAACCGATCGAGTCATCGTGAGCGAGATCCCCGGCACGACGCGCGACAGCATCGACGTTCGTTTTCAAATGGACAGCAAGTCGTTTGTCGCGATCGATACGCCTGGCGTTCGCAAGCGAAAGAGCCTGGCGAACACTGTCGAATGGTATGGCCTGGTTCGAGCCAAGCGCAGTATTCGACGCGCAAGTGTCTCGCTGATGTTCTTCGATTGCCTGGAAACAATTTCACGCGTCGACAAGCAACTGGTCAGCGAAATTCACGAAGAGTGCAAGCCGTGCATCTTCGTTGTGAATAAATGGGACCTGGCGGGCGACGCCGAGATCGAGAAGTGGGCGCAGTACCTGTTCAAGAGCTTTGCTCATATGCGGCACGTGCCGATCGCAGTGATCACAGCGAAGACGGGTCGCAACGTCAAGAAGCTGATCAACTTGGCACAGTCGATCTACAAGCAGGCGAGAACTCGTGTGCCAACCGGTGAACTGAACCGAGTCGTCCGGGCCGCCATCAAGAACTGGCCGCCGCCGAGTCGAATGAACCGCACACCGCGCATCCTGTTCGCAACTCAAGTGGCAACTGAGCCGCCGACGATTGTGATCAAGTGCAACGCGGCTGAGCTATTCGACGAAGACTACAAGCGTTATCTGTTGGGTGTCTTCCGCGAACAACTTCCGTTCAAGGAAGTTCCGATCAAGCTCTACTTCCGATCCAAGGACACGGACCCCAACAAGGCGGAGCGCGAAGAAGCACGTGCCAAGGCAGTGGAAGAGGGCCACGACCTAACGGAAGGTCAGGACGACGACATGGGATTCGAAGACGAGTCCCTCGCCAATGCAGATTTTGATGAATGAGTGAGATGCTCTAGATCCAATCCAGCATTCGCTCGGCCAACTTCTCGTCCATGCATTCTGCTGACCATCTGTGGCCCACATCATCGCCACCCACATAGATCAGCAGAATGTCCTTGGTATCTGCGAACGACTTCAAAACATCGAGAAAAACCTTTCGTACTCGCTCGCAAAATTCGTGGTGCAGGTCTTCGTCGAAATGATCGTGATGTCCGTATGCCAACAACCAGCGATACGCGGGATCGAGACGCCAGTCGGTATTCCATGCGCCCCATTCGTCGACGATCCACAATTCCTCATCAGCCGTTGATTCAATGTCGTCGAATTTGTGAAGAGCAAATCCAACAGTCATAAAACTGGAGTCGGTAACAATTGCCAACGCGTTCGAATCGGAGAAATTGGGTGCCGTTGCAATGACAGCCCTGATTTCGGACCCGAACAAATCATAGTCTCGAGCGTTACGATCGAAGTTCCATTCGCGTCGCAGTTGGTAGCCTTGCTCGAGCAATTGAGCGGAAGTCGAATCGAACGAGTCAATCTTGTCGACTGTTCCATGGGTGAAGGCAGCACCCTTTCTGACCGAGCTGTCGCCATCGCGACTCAGCAATTCGGCAAATTGCATCTCACCCGCGTCATTCTCTTTGTAAAACAACTTCCAGTTCGCTGACATGGAACACCTAACGAGGAAGGGGACCCGCGATAGACAACGGAATTCCAATCAACACATTGAGTCGCCGCCGACAGTGGTTAAGTTGACCACTCATTCGGCTTGCGATGTGCATTTATTGTGACGGGTCGTAGCCACTTCCATCGACCCAGACGATTTCGTGGTCATCAACATGGACATCCCAGTTGGCATCTTTCAGAACTCGCCGGATTTCTGTCAACGCCTTGCACCAATGTTGTAAACCATCCCAGACCGCGTCTTCCGAGTTGTCCGGCAGCCCGGTTGCGCCTTCAAAGATGACATCAGGCTCCGTGGGATCGCTCGGATCGTAGATGAAGAAAGACTGCCAATTGTAACCTTCCCCGGTTCGGTCGTATTCGTCGATTGCAGCTTCGACAGCGTACTTGGCTTTGATGCGTGATATCTTGGCGCGTTCGGCGGCAGTGAGGGGCTTCGCACGACGGGCGGAGTAATAAATCGAAATGCTCATGATATGGGTACTCATTGGCTCGCCTTCACCATTGCAGTCATCGACCAGGATCGACCTGCCCTTTCTTCGGCGTCCTTAGATTCCGCGCTGCGCCCAGTAGTTTGGCTTCTGGCTAAAATGGGCGACGGCGAGGATGACGATCTCGTGTGACAACACTTCGAATACGACCATATAGGGAAATTGCTTAAAAAATAGTCGTCGGATCTCACGTTCTGTTCGCAACGTTTCCAGTCGCGGTAGTCGATCTGCTCGCTCCCCAATAACTTGGCGTGCCGCTTCATAGGTTTCGACCAGTTGCAGACCAAGACCAGGTTCGCGGTCTTCGTATCAGAGCACTGCCTGATACAATTCTTCTTCCGCTTGGGGAAGAATTCGAACGATCACAATCCATTCCTGGAAGCCGATCGTTGCCGGATGCGTTCGGCGGTCTCTGAAGCATCCAAGGTATGGATCTGACCG
>DASYEA010000253.1:0-7538 GCA_036499265.1 Schlesneria sp.
AGACTGGCGTTCCCAAGCTGGAGCTTGGGAACGAGAGTGAAGGCAAACCGAAAATAGAGAGTGAGACGTCGAACAACGGAGAACGCGGTCTTCGTCGCCTCTCCTGCTCGTCTCTGTTATCTCCGAGCCTCTGCGTTTCGAACTCTGGCGATGATCGTGCTTTCTTTACTCAACTCGACAGCCAGTTGGCCGAGGCAAACCGACGTTGAAAGCGAGCAGCGATCCTACTTGGCGAGTAATTTGGCCAGCAGGAATTCTTTGGCATTCGCGAATTTGTCTGATTTGCATGTTCCTGGAATCAGCAGGTGGCATTCGTGCCCGGCACGATCAGACTTTTCTTTGAGCTTGATTCCGTAGACCGGATGATGAATCCCGTGTCCGGCGTCTTTGGATGGCAATGTCATGTCGGCACCGTAGGTCATGAAGAGCGGCGGGTCTTGGCCATCGACGTGGTTGTAGGGTGAGAATTCGACATACAAATCGTGATACCGGTCATAGTTTTTCAATGCGCCTTCCATCGTCTGCTCGCCCATTGCCATGTTGATCATGCGATGCTTCAGCACGTTCGGACCTAGCCAGTCTTCGATGACTTTGGGATCAATGGAGGTCTGACCCGACGATACAGCGGCAGCGCAGACGCGAGTGGACTCACGAAGCATGGGATCGTTCGACTTTGGGTCGGCCAAGTCATCATGCAGCAGTAACCACATCGACGAACAAGCCCCCGCGCTGCCGCCTGTCAAGGCAATATGCTTGGTATCAATATTCCATTCGGACGCTTTGCTTCGCAACAACTGAATCGCGCGAGCGGCATCATGCACTGGCGCTGGCAATGGCGATCCAGGTGTCAGTCGATAGTTGATGGAGGCATATGACACTCCCTTATCGAGATACGGTTGATACGCCGCGGTATCCAGTTTCTTATCGCCCGTCGTCCAGCCACCGCCGTGGATATGAACCAGCAGCGGTCTGGGCCCATCACCCTCGGCCTTCCAGAAGTCGAGCACATTTCTGGCATGGGGGCCGTAGGAAACATCCGCCTGAGTTGCCGGGATCTGGGGCTTTGGGTCCGCGGCGAAGACTGCTGTTGCGAAGAGAGTCAGGTAAATCGGCAGGGCAAGTTTCATTCGTGAAGTCCAGAGACTGAGGTTCGCGTGGACAGAAAACGTGGTTACGCAGGATCAAGACACGGCCTTGTCGAGGACTCCGTCGAGGACTCCAAAACCGTGGCACCCGTGGAATCCTTCATCAATTGTCACAATCTGATTTACTCGTGCGGCTTCGTTTGCTGAGACAACAGGAACGACATCAGGTGTTGAAAATCTTCGGGCGAGACGATCTCGCCGACGTTGGCTGGCATCAGCGACAGCGTTGAGGGTTGTTGCTCTTCGATGTCTTTTTTGGACACTGTGAATTCTTTACCCTTGTTATCCGCGAGGACGATCGTTTCCCCTTCGGTCCGGCGGATCAATCCTACCAGAACTCGACCATCATTCATCTGCATTGTGATCGCGCGGAAGGCGGGGTCGACGTTACGGTTGGGGTCGAGCACATCTTCGACCAATCGGGCGAGACCACGAGCACCAATCCCATCCAGTTGTGGACCAATTTTCTGGCCTTTGCCTCCGACTTGATGACAAATCCCGCAGTTCTTTTCGAACACCGCCACTCCCTTGTCGGCAAATGCTTTTGACGCACTAAACTGCGATCGCCGCTCGTCAATCAATTTGAGGAGTTGCTCATTTTCACTCGGTAACTGAGCGGTCAACGCGACGATACGCTCGTCCAGCTTTTCGAGTTTGTGAGCATTCATTCGATTGCGGATCACAGGATCGAGTAACAATCGCGGCGATGCCTTGCCGGTTGCGGCCAGTTCTAACAATGCTTCAGTACCAATCCGATCACTTGCAAGCGTCTCGGCGACCGACCGCTGTACATCACGTGGTGCTCGGGCCATCGTTTCGGCGAGTGATTCAGCAACCTGCTTCGCATCGCGAGAGAGCACGGCCTGCAAGGCTCGTTCGTTCGCGGCCGTGCCACTGGCGTCCGTGACACTGTTCAGGATGGCAGTGACTCGGGAATCGGGCGACAACGATGCTATTGTTTCAGCAGCGCGCCGTCGCGTCGCGAGAGGCTCTTTCGTCGACGCGATGATCTTCGATAAGACTGACTTGTAATCTTCGAGCTTGAATTGGGAAATCAGATCGAAGGCAGCGGCCCGCGCACGGAACTGCTCGCCGTTCAATGCGCCCAATGAAAACCGTCCGACGGCCAACCAGGCAAAGCCCGTATCGTCGTAGGCATCGACCAGATCGAGTACGCCAGGCTGACCTGCGAACGTTGACAGATCCCATTCCGTGCGCTGAGCCGTGTCGTTTCGCGGCGGCTTGGATTCCATTAGGACTTCCAACGTCTGGGCATTGCGCAGGCGAATAAAGTTCTTGGGAATTTCGGGATTCGAAGTCAGTCCATTGTGACCTGCCGAATAGAAACTGAACTTCTCGGGAATCGTGAATGAACTACTACGCAGCGTTCCCATCAATCGCTCGCCCTTCGGCAGGCTGCACCAGAACGTGCTGTCACTATTGCCGTCAGCGGACGTCCGCTTCTGGTGAACCCAGGGATCACCTGGTACGGCAGCAGTTGGATCGGGGACGTATGTCCAAGTCACACCCTCTGGCTCGGGAGTCGACAGCAGTTTCTCGGTGAGCTCACGAGCCCAGCCGCGTATCGGCTGACTATCGCGGACGCCGCGACGTTCCAGGCCGGTGTTGATCGACTGCAGTTGATCGACCTGATAGGCGAGGTTATTCGCAAAGCGAGAACGAATGAGCGTGGCCAACTGTTCCACTCGCGCTTCGCTCGCGTACTGTCCGGCAAAGGCGACGTATTCCGTGGCTTTAGGATCATCCTTGCCATACCGATCGAGGTATTCGAGGACGAGGTCTGCCGCGGCAGGGGTCTTCACCGCGATTGCGAGTTCGGCCAAGGTCCTGATCTGTGCGCCTTCAAGTGGCAGCTTGCTGACGGCCGCCAAGACGCTTTCGTCGCGCAATTGATCTCGCAAGGCCATGCGTGCGACGTAAACGAGATGAGTGTCTTCCGCGGGAGTCTCTGCCAGTAGTTGGAAGAGGGCAGTGACGTTGGTGACCTGAGGGTGGCGACCGAGTGCATCCGCGGTGACTCGCCGTACGATCGCGTTGTTATCCTTCAGAAGACTGCGCACCAGGACGAAGTCGGAATCGGTCCACACCGGACGCTCGGCCAGAGCCCGCACTAGATGAGTCCGAACGAGTGCCGAGGAATCGGTCGCAAGGCGGGGGATGTCTTCGGCATTGAGACCTTGTAGCCGTTCGAGCACCCACAACCCATGGGCTCGCAACTCTTCTTTCGCCTGGGCGTCGCTCATCGCGGCTCGGACAACGGAGACGGCGATGGATCTTTTGAGTTGTCGCTCGGCGGCAGGCGCGGCTTGAACGGCATCAACCATCCAATTCGTCGCCAGCGTTCGCACGGTCAGATTACCATCTCCCAATTCGCGTGCGAGTTCATCAGGCTTGAAGGTGGTGAGATCGGGCAGGGGACGTGGCGCGGGGGCCTGGCCATCGATTCCCTTGTAGACGACTCGCCAGACTCGCCCATGGTTACGATCGCGACGAGGGTGTTCCAGCGGTACTTCGTAGTGACCGATGATGCAGTTATAGAAGTCGGCGATATACAGGGCTCCATCAGGACCGACGGTCAGATCGACGGGTCGAAACCAACCGTCATCGCAAGTCACCAAGTCCGGTTGTGTATCGATCAGGAATGTCGACCCGACTTGCTTTAATCGATCGTGATGTACGGAGCAATTGACGGGGTTACAGATGTAAACGCTGCCGCGATGTCCTTCGGGGAACTGGTTCGCCGCATAGTAAGCGGGACCACAGATTCCTGTTGAGCCGTGGCCGTGATTGATCATCGTGGGAGCAAAACCGAGGCCGTCGTCTGGCTTGCCAAAGCTGGGGTAATATCCACCTCGCAACAGCATGTAGATCGGCATCGAGTGGCAGTCGGAGTCATACAGATCGCCCCAAGGATCGAACGTCAGTCCGAACGGGTTGACCTGGCCCCAGGTGAATTGCTCGAATTTGGACCCGTCGGCGCGAAAGCGATACGTGTTCCCCGAGTTCATGGTAGTCACGTTGCCGGAACCATCTCGGATGTTGGACGTATTCGCGAATCCGTGGCAGCCATAGACCCAGCCATCTATCCAGGGGCGGAACGAACTCGCCATGCCGTGCGTGTCGATATTGCCGAACTTGCCATAGAGCACATCGCGGGTGTCAGCCTGCCCATCGCCGTTCGTATCGGTCGCACGATAAATATTCGGAATGCTGTACACCAACGCGGTATTCGCGTCACCGATCGGGGTGACACCGATCGGGATATTCAACCCACCAACAAAGTGCGTGATCCTGGCCGGTTTGCCGTCGGCTCCGATTCCTTCGCAGACAGTCAGACGATCTTTGGGCTCGTGCTCGCCCTGACCTGGGAACCGGCTGCGTGGTTCGACATCTCCTTTGGCAGGGTAGGGGTACTCGACGGAATGCGTCACCCACAGTCGCCCCCGCGCATCGAAGCTGATGTTCATGGGCTGACCGATGTCCGGATCGGAGATCACCAGCTGAATCTCAAATCCCGGCGGCAAATGGAAGAGCTTGCGCTGATCCTCGGGCCGCAGCGCTTCAGTGGGTGCGACACCGGGAGCCGCAAGACCGAGCGAAGCCAACTGTGTCAGGAAGAATGCGCCGGAAAGCAGGAAGGATCGCTTCATGGAATGGGCTACTCGTGACGGGCGACGATGAAGTGCAGGAGACGAAGAGATCAGAGAACGATCGGCACCAAATGCCACTGGTCGGCCTAATCAGGCCGACCAGTGAGATTGAATTGCGAAATGCTACTTGGCGAGTGGCTTCGGCTGTGCCTTTTCCCACTCTTCCTTGCTGACCTTATGTGTTTCCTGGATGAACACGAAGTGACCCTTCTTGTTGCCGACAAGCACGTCCGGCAAGCCATCGTTGGTGACATCGGCCGCGATCACCTGCGTTCCCACTCCGGAATCGTTGTCGATTTCGAAGGGAATGTAGTCGACACCGGCAGCGGTCCGAGTCAACTTGAACCAGTACAGCACGGCTGGTGCAGCAGGCTCGGCATCGCCACCCGGACCGTGCGCCCAATAGCGTTTGCCCGTCACGATGTCCTTCAGACCATCGCCATCCATGTCGACCAGATCGATCGCGTGCAGTTGCGAGAATTTGACGCCGTACTTGTTGTCTTCAGGCTTGTCGCCGGTGATCAGATGCTGCTTAAAAGTGATCTCGCCCTTGTCGTCCTTGATGTTCTCGAACCAGGCAAGTCCGTAGCCGTGAGCATTCAAGGAGGTAATGACATCGTTGTCTTTGTCACCGTCGACGTCATAGACGTGCATCTGAGCGCCGCCGCCGCCGAAATCAAACTTGTGATGCGTCCAGACTTCACCTACTTTGTCAGCGGCAGGTTGTTCCCACCAGCCTTCGCGCAGCAGCAGGTCCTGGCGGCCGTCACCATTGACGTCGCCGTATCCAATGCCGTGCTGGTACTTGCCCCAACCGCTCTTGTTTGAGATCTGGCGGAACGACCACGGCTTGGTTGGCTCTTTCCAATTCGGTTCGGCGTAGCCGAGATATCCATCGGTGTGGCAGATCAATTCTGGTTTGCCGTCGCCCGTGATGTCGGCGAAGCCGGGTGATTCATTGTCGGCGATTGCAAAGCCCAAATGCTGCTTCCAGTGGCCGGGCTCACCCTTGGGGTTCTCGTACCAGTTGACCGCTTCACCGGGGAAGCCAACGATCACGATGTCGTCCCAGGTGTCTCCGTTGAAGTCGTAAGCAAACGACAGGAAGGCATTGGAGTAGTTGTGCGGGTCGAACGTGACCGCGGGCCGAATCTCCGTCGCCTTCGTAAATTCGGGACCGGCATACCACAGCGAACCGGCGGTGACATCGGTCTTGCCGTCCTTATTGAAGTCGCCGTAATACATCCCTTCGCTGAAGAACTTGTCGGTAATCTTGATCTTCTTGAACGTCCTGAGAACGTGATCCTCGGCAAAGGTCGGCATTACGCAAGTGGCGAGACACCACACCGCGAGAAAGGCGAGAACAGTCCGTTTGATGACCATAGAGTGTCCTGAACGATTTGGGTGAGAAACAGAGTGCAACATCAGATACAGGCCAGAGCGAACCTGTGAATGCTATGGTGGCGTCAACGAGTCCTGTTTGCAATTCGGGACGCAATCGATCGCGAGGCCTTGGCCAGCAAATCCGCTACGTTCGCGGTTCGGTCGAAACCGGGGTCGCCGAAGGGGTTGCGAGGTGGCTACGGGATTTTGGTCGGCGGATGCGACTCCAGAGCGCGCTTCCCAACTTGCGAAAATCGAACGTCAGCACACCCGAGATGCGGACCAACGACCACATCGATCGGACTGTGGCTCGCGGCGAATGGCAGATATACCGTCGCACGAATCTGGGCCGAAAGCGGCTTTTGAAGTGGTATTCGCCCGGTAGATCAAAGAAGATCGAGGCATAGTTAAAGCCAAACTGCAGTCCACGGCGCACCAAGCGACTGTCATTGGGCAAGGTTTCACAGCGAACCGCTGGGCAAAGACACAACGAGACGCATTGGATCCCTTCGGGCCGCATCCGCTCGACGCATTGATGGATCATGAACGGGACCAGACCCCGCGGCGCGTCGAGTCGATGTCGATAGGTTTCGACGGCCCAATGCGTGCCGTCCTGAAAGGGAAGGCAGACCAGAAAGCCCTCAGTTCTGCCGGTCCCGTTGTCGCCTTTGGCCAGGAATAACCGACGCCGTCCCCACGCTGGCGGATCGAAGCGACCATTGAAGAACCAGATCTCTTCTCGCTGGGGTTTGGTTTGCAGGCCTTCGGCAGCGACGGCACGAATATCCTTCAGGACCAATTCCCATTCGTCATCGGAAAAGTCTTCGCGGCGGCATTCGGTGAATGCGATCTTCTGGCGTTGGCAGTAGTGAAACTGTCGTCGGACCCATTCGTAGGTGCCGCCGGCCCAAGTCATCCCAGGCAGGTCCAGTAGCGGCTCTTCGCCCCATTTGGTGACCTGAAAGCCCTGCTCGCGAAACAGCGACAGGTCTTCTTCTGGCGCATTGTAGAAGGTGACGACCAGCCGTTGTCGTCGCGCGAACTCATGGAATTCGCGCAGCAGGGCAGGGCGGTCGACGGCCTCGCAAAGCAACCCACCCTGAACGTGGACATAGCGACCAATCTGGGCGTAAGCGACGACACCTTTGCCGTCACTAGACCAGAACTGTTTCAGTCCCGCTTCGGTGGCGAGATACCCGTCGTACGTCCGCCCAAACCGATAGGCCAGTTCTTCGAGATCGTTCGCTGCAGGAGAATCCGTTTCCCCCACAGCGACTTCCGTGTTCGCGATCCGTGCACTCATGAGGTTGTCGTTCACATCCAGTGAATTTAGAAGTCG
>DASYEA010000254.1:0-6648 GCA_036499265.1 Schlesneria sp.
ACTTGGAAATCTGCGTTAGCGGCCATGCGCATCGCCTTTGCGCCGGTCATCATGAATGTCACTTCCTCTTCTTACCGCGAAGAACGGTCCGCCTAGATGGCGGTTCGTTACTGGCATGAATAAAAGGCAAAGTTCGTCTGCAGGCTGGGCGCGACAGGGCCGGTGGCTGTTTAATCTTGAACTGGGCGCTCTCAGATTCCAACCGATCGACAATCACGATCTGACTCGGTTCACCACTCACGAGGGGACGATATGTCATTCACACTGACGGAAAAACTGGACGGCAAAGTGATCGAGGTTGCTGTCACAGGGAAATTGACTAAGGAAGCCTACGAGCAGTTTGTTCCGGTCACAGAAGCCGCGATCAAGCGACATGGAAAGGTCCGCATCCTGTTTGTGATGCATGACTTTCATGGCTGGGATATGGGTGCGATGTGGGAAGACGTGAAGTTTGATCTCAAGCACTTTTCGCACATTGAGCGGTTAGCGATCGTCGGCGAATCGAAGTGGGAGCAGGGGATGGCGACGTTCTGCCGTCCGTTTACCACCGCGACGATGAAGTACTTCGATCAGAAGGATCTCGATAAGGCCCATGAATGGATTAAGGCCTGAGCGGACTCAACAATCAACTCGCCGATCGCAAAGTACTGCTGAGTATCTGTTCCCGGTCAGCAGGACGTGTGCAGTCTGCAGAACAGGCGATCAAGGGCTCGAATAGCATTTGTGGCGTGTTCCCAAAGACTGCACACGCCATAGGAGTTTCTTGTGGAGTGACTTCGTGATGGCGTCGAACTGCCGCATGATTAAGTGCGGCCTGATTTGCTTCTGGGCGATCTGGTTTACTGTCGTGTCGGCCTCTAACGTCTGTGACGCTCTCATTCAGCTTGGAGCACTTCCTGCGACGTGGCCATTCGCGTCAGGAAACTATGCCGCGATCGCAAAGGTGACCGCCAAGTATGCTGTTCCTTCGGCAGTGCTGGGAGGACTATTCCTGGGCGTCATCTTGTGGGAAGGGATCGGGACCGTTTTGTTTTGGCGTGCTGTGGTCGTTGCGAGACGCGATGGAAATCGTCGCAATGCCCTCCATCGGGCATTTGGTTGTGGTCTGGCGTTGATGGCCGCATTTGTGATGACTGACGAGGTCTGCATCGTCTACGATCTTGAAGCGTCGCACCTGCGACTATTCATGGCGATGCTGGTGTCGCTGCTGTTTATCGAGCTTGTTCCCGATGAGCGCTGCGTGAATACGGCGAAGTAACTGACCTGGCGATGATGGTACTGTCCTCAGTCAAAGCACGGCCATGTCGAGGACTCCAATTCCGCGGCATCCCTCTTTTTCCATGATGTGAGGGAATTGCACACTGTCATTACGTCTCGGGGAAGACGCGCGGGGCGGTGCCCACGCGGTTCAACGAGGGGTGCGAGATTGCCTCCCACAGTTCGGGAATGCCTGTGTTCTTTGCTGCGCTGACTCGAACTAGAGCTGTGGGGTTATGACCGGGAAGGCTCAATTGCTCTTGGAGTTCACTTTCCATTCGCTCTGCACCGGGAAGGTCCGATTTGTGAATGACGATGACGTCGGCGATTTCCAGTAGCCCGGCTTTTTCCCATTGAATCGAATCACCGGATTCGGGTTGCATGACCAGCACCAGCGCGTCGGCGAAGTTGCGTACTGCGATGTCTCCCTGGCCGGTGCCAGCGGTTTCAATCAACACGACATCAAATCCAAACCGTTCCAAAGTCTGCGACATCAGGCCTAGATTAGCGGCGACTCCTTGAGATCCACTTGCCACGGGCAGACTGCGGATGAATACGCCGTCGTCCGGTAAGCAATCGGACATGCGGATTCGATCGCCAAGCAACGCTCCTCCGGTGACCGGGCTTTGAGGATCGCATGAGAGGACAGCGACAGTACGGCCTTGGGAGCGAAGTCGTGCCACCAGACGCGCGATCATCGAACTTTTACCGACGCCACCGTTGCCGGTAAATGCGATCGTGCGAAGCTTGTTTCGTGCCGATGTATCGTTCGCAGGGCGGTTCGAGTTGAGCCAATCGCGAATGTCGCTCAACTGCTGCCCCGTTGCAATCATTGTCAGCAGACGCGACAACGATCGGCGGTCGCGTTGTTGAAGCCTCGGTAGAAGTTCCGCAACGTTCGTGGTCCTGGTGGATGTTGATTGTAAGCTGGCTGCGATTTCTTCAACGGATGTTCCTGGTCCGAAGATCGCCGTCACACCGATCTCAGTCAGTGCGGGGATGTCTCTGGGCGGAACAATACCTCCCAGTACAAGGCGAACGTCCGGAAGTCCTCGTTGCCGAAGGGCTTCGATCACTTGCGGAATCAACGTCAGGTGGGCTCCATTCAGCAGGCTGATGCCAAGCCACTGAGCGTCTTCGTCGAGAACGGCTTGCGCTACGGCATCGGGCGATTGCCAAATGCCGCCGTAGATCACATGGAAGCCGGCATCGCGCAACCCACGCGCAACAACTTTGATGCCGCGGTCATGTCCGTCGAGGCCGACCTTGGCCAGCACGATACGAACGTGAGCGGCGGGCTTTTGATCGGCGGTGGCGGTGAGATGGTCAGTTGTCATGATGGTACCGGGCGCGCGGGGCGATGCCCACGCGGTTAAACGAAACTATTGTTCGTGCAGGCTGTGTCGTCCAAAAACTTCGGCCAGGGCTTTGACCAGTTCACCAATGGTCACTCGAGCTTTGGCGGCTTCGATCAGTGCGGGGAATGTATTGCCCCCGGCCGCAGCAACTCGGCGAACTTCGGTCAATGTTCGTTGCACGTTATTGGCACTGCGAGCCATTTTAATGCGTCGTAATGATTCAACTTGGGTGTCCTCCACGGATGCGTCGACTTGCAGCGTTTCGACGTGGGCTTCGTCCGGCTGGACGAAACGGTTGACTCCGACGATGACGTTGTCTTCGTGGTCGACTTCCCGCTGGTATTGGTAAGCGGACTCGGCAATCTCACGGCGGAAGAAGCCTGCATCGATCGCTCCGAGCATTCCGCCGTATGATCGGATCCGTTCGAAGTAAAGTTCCGCATCATCATGCATTTGCTGCGTCAACGATTCGACGAAAAAGCTGCCGCCGACGGGATCGATCGTTTTCGTGACGCCAGTCTCAAAAGCCAGGACTTGCTGGGTCCGCAGAGCCAGCGTGACCGCATGCTCGGTGGGCAACGCCAGCGTTTCGTCCATGCTGTTCGTGTGGAGCGACTGACATCCCCCGAGGACCGCAGCCAAGGCTTGATAGGCGACTCGGATCAGATTCACTTCCGGTTGCCGATCCTGCAGGGAGCAGCCTGCGGTCTGGGCGTGGAATCGCAGTTTCCACGAAGCCGGGTCAGTGGCTCCGTAGGTCTCTCGCATCAGCTCCGCCCACAATCGCCGTGCGGCGCGGTACTTGGCGATCTCTTCAAACAGGTCGTTGTGAGCGTTGAAGAAGAAGCTTAGCCGTGGCGCGAACGAATCGATCGGTAAGCCGCGTCGCAATGTTTCATCAACATAATGCAGACCATCGGCGAGGGTGAACGCCAGCTCTTGAACGGCAGTCGAGCCCGCTTCGCGAATGTGGTATCCACTAATCGAGACCGTGTTCCACTGCGGCACGTGTTGAGTGCAGAACTCGATGAGATCGACGACCATGTGAACGGAGGGAGCGGGCGGAAACACGATTTCGTTTTGAGCATGGAACTCTTTGAGGATGTCGTTCTGAATCGTTCCGCGGAGTTTCTTCCAATCGAAATTGCGTTCCTGAGCGGCGGCCAGATAGAACGCCATGACGATTGCTGCCGGAGCATTGATCGTCATCGAGACCGAGATTTGCTCCAGATCAATGGTTTCAAAAAGCGTATGGAAGTCGTCGACGGTATCGACGGCAACGCCGAGTCTGCCGACTTCTCCCACCGAGCGTGGGTCGTCACTATCGAGCCCCATAAGTGTGGGAAGATCAAACGCGGTGCTGAGCCCGGACTGACCCTGATCGAGCAGAAATCGGAATCGCCTGTTTGTCTCGCGCGCCGTACCAAAGCCCGCGAACTGACGCATCGTCCACAGCCGGCCGCGATACATGTCTGCGTGAACGCCGCGGGTGAACGGATATTGGCCTGCTTCACCAATATCTCGCTCAAAGACAACCGTGGCCAGTTCGTCCGGGCCATAGTGGCCAGCGATCTGCCCGTCTGACTTGATTGAGGTTGGCATCGCGCAGGCCCTCCGTCAAATGTATGTCGACCGCCAGGCGGACGACTGCAACGACTTCATTCTATGCGTACGATGGTTCATAGCACAGTTCTTTTTCATGTCGAACATGTCAGTCTTATGATTCCACTCGCTGTTGTCTGCGAAGTTTTGGCGTAGAATAGAGATCGGAACACGACGGTCCCTCGACGCGCCCGACGACGAGACTCATCATGACGACGCTGACGGAAGTGACGCAGCAGATACAAGAGCAGGAAGCCATACTTCGCCAAGGCGGGGGCTCCGCGGGGCAGGAACGTCAGCGGCGGCTGGGTCGCCTAACCGCGCGCGAGCGGTTGACCGAGTTGCTCGACAAGGATGCTTCATTTTTTGAACTGGGACTCTGGTCGGCGTGGCAGATGTATCCCGAATGGGGTGAAATCCCTGCAGCAGGAGTGATTGCGGGAATTGGATCAGTCCAAGGTCGCCGTGTGATGGTCGTCGCGAACGATGCCACCGTCAAAGCGGGTTCGATGTTTCCGCAGTCGGTAAAAAAGGTACTCCGTGCGCAACGGATTGCGATGGAATTCCGACTGCCCCTCGTCTACCTCGTTGATTCTGCTGGAGTGTTCCTGCCGCTGCAGGATGAGATCTTTCCTGATGAAGATGACTTTGGGCGGATCTTTCGCAACAACGCCGTGCTGTCAGCGATGGGGATTCCGCAGTACTCGGCCGTGATGGGGAACTGCGTCGCGGGGGGAGCGTATCTGCCGGTGTTGTCTGATACCATGCTGATGACTGAAGGAAGTCAGGTCTACTTGGCCGGCCCAGCCTTGGTGAAGGCGGCGATTGGTCAAACGGCAGACCCCGAAGAACTTGGCGGAGCCAAGATGCATGCTGAGATCAGCGGTACGGCCGACTATCGCGAAGCGGATGACCCCGCATGCTTAAAGCGACTACGCTCGCTGATCGACTTTCTGCCGTCACCGAAGTGCGGTTCAAGTCACAGTGAGCCAAGCCGCAATCTGGCGGACCTTGATAAGATTGTTGGCTCTGATCGAGCGGAATACGATGTTCGCGATGTCGTCAATTGCATTGTAGATGCAGACTCAGTCCAGGAATTTCGCGCCGACTATGGGACGACTTTGGTGACCTTGTTTGCGAAGATCGCGGGCCGGTCCGTCGGCATCTTGGCGAATCAATCGAAGCGATGTAAATCGGCAACGGGCGAACTGCAGATCGGCGGCGTCTTGTACACGGACTCCGCAGAGAAGGGGGCTCGGTTCGTAATGGAATGCAATCAGTCGGCATTGCCGCTGATCTTCCTGCAGAATGTTCAGGGATTCATGGTGGGGCGACAGTCGGAGCAGTCCGGAATCATTCGCTCTGGCGCGAAGCTGGTGAACGTCGTCAGCAATAGCGTTGTTCCAAAGTTGACTGTCGTTATCGGCGGCTCGTTTGGGGCCGGGAACTACGCACTCTGCGGCAAGGCCTATGATCCGTGGCTGATCCTGGCTTGGCCGGGTGCTCGCTATGCCGTGATGGGAGCGGATCAAGCTGCCGACACGTTGCTCTCGTTGCGAGTGCGCGAAGCCGAGCGTGGTGGACGAACATTGTCGGAAGAAGATCGAAAGCGACTGCGCGACGAAATTCGCGAACAATATATTCAGCAAACGGATATCCGGTACGGCGCGGCCAGAGGTTGGGTCGATGCGATTATTGCTCCGGATACAACTCGCGATTGGCTGGCGATGGCGTTGAACTCAATTCCCGAGGGGATGACAAAAGGAGAATTTCGAACGGGCCTGTTGCAGATGTGACGTGAGGCGAAGTATCAGATCATTGAGAAAGGACTTCCATGATGAGTTCGCCCGTACTGCAAATCGATTCGCTGGATGCCGGCACTGCGCTATTGACCTTAAATAGACCCGAGCGGCGCAATGCACTGACAATCGAATTGATGCAAGTGGTGTGCGCGGCGTTCGAGACGCTCGCGAACGAACCGCAACGGCGAGTGGTGCTGCTCCAGGGAGCTGGCGTGGCGTTCTGTTCGGGGCTCGATCTGAAAGAGGCCGCGGACATGTCGGTCGCCGAAGAGAGCGCGGACTGGGTTGCGCGAATGTTTCAAACTGTCCGCGCCAGTCCGCTAATCACGATCGCGATGGCGCAAGGGGCAGCCTTTGCGGGTGGGGCAGGTCTCTTGGCTTGCTGCGACTTCGCGATCGCTACTGAAGACCTCAAGATTGGCTTTCCCGAGGTGCGCCGTGGACTGATTCCGGCTCTCGTGGCGGTGGTGCTCGCTGATCGTCTGCATCAACACGACTTGAATGAGTTGTTTCTGATCGCCGAACCGATCGATGCGGCAAGAGCTCAATCGATGGGACTGCTGCACCGAGTTGTCGCCGTCGATCAGCTTCTGAACGAAGCACGTTTGCTCGCTTCCAAGATCCTGAGC
>DASYEA010000255.1:0-6518 GCA_036499265.1 Schlesneria sp.
ACCGATTGTACTCGTGGTTTGACGACGCGTCTGACAATCTCGGCAGCGATCAGATTCAGTGGCAATACTTGATCGGCGAGTCCGGCCTTGGCGACAAAGCCTGGCATCCCCCAGACTACGCTGCTTTGTTCGTCCTGTGCAAGGACCTGTCCGTGAACATCCCGGATTTGTTCGCAGCCGCGCAGGCCATCCTGGCCCATTCCCGTCAAAATGACTCCTAAAACGCCCGCTCCGTAAATCTGGACGACCGATCGAAACAAGACATCGACCGCCGGTCGACACGAGTTCTCTGGCGGATCCTGATTCTTGACCAGAACGATATTCGTTCTCTGTCGCTTGAGAAGCATGTGATACCCGCCCGGGGCTACATAGGCGCGACCGGGCCGCAAGCAATCGCCGTCAACTCCTTCGACAACATCGATCTGACATTGAGTGTCGAGCCGATCGGCCAGCATTTTCGTAAACATCGGTGGCATGTGTTGCACGATGACAATCGGCACCGGAAAATTGGGGGGGATTGCGGGAAGAAGTTCAGAGAGCGCATTGGGGCCCCCGGTTGAAACGCCAATTGCCACAATGTCGATGGGCGCGGAACTCGAGGAAAACGGGCGAGTTGGCACCGTCGGGCGAACGTTATTTGGCTTGGCTGACAACGCAGCCGCGCGTTCCGGCTTCCCACAAAGCGTCTTGATTTTTGGGATCAGTTGTTCACGGATCGCCTGTTGCGCAGCGGCTACGCCCCCGACGTTTGCTGGCTTCGTGACATAGTCATTGGCTCCGCGCGCCAGCGCATCCAAGGTCGCCGTCGCCCCGCGTTGCGTCAACGTGCTGAACATGATCACGACCAGCTTCGGATAGAGCTTGCGGATCTCGACCAAAGCTTCCAGCCCGTCCATTTCGGGCATCTCGATATCCAGCATTACCACATCGGGATTCACCTGCGGAATCTTGGCCAACCCGATTTTGCCGTTCGCAGCGGTAGAGACTTCCAAATCTGGATCGGCGCTCAAAACGTCGCTCACGATCCGGCGAACGACAACAGCGTCATCAACAACTAAAACGCGGATTTTGCTCATTGTGAAGAAAGGCCGGCCTGGTGATGTGTGGAACGGGAAAGTTGCGCTCTGCGATCTGGACACATGAGTTCAGTCAACCACGGACTCTGCTCATTCTCCGAAATTGGCCCCGGCCCGAAGCTCCAACCCCCACCACAACCGGTTTGCAAGATCGTGGTGGACGTTGGTGCTCGGGCCGGTACCGCACATGTTCGCAGAGCCTTAGACTCTGATACCTGCAACAGAACGAGACGTTGTTGGACGTCCGTTAGCGGTGCCCCGTTCCGTAATACCGGATCGCTTATGAGGCGTTTGCTCAGTCGCTCCACAATTGAATTCACTGACGATGCCATGAAGCTCGGCTGCCATGCATGCCAATTCTTCTGCTGCACGTTGGCTGTTGTTCGCACCCTCCGTTGTGCTGCGAGCGGCTTCGGCGACGGACGTGATGTTCTGAGCGATCTCTGAAGTTCCCCGCGACGCCTCCGAGATGTTGCGAGCAATCTCATTCGTGCAGGCAGTTTGCTCTTCCACGGCACTGGCGATGGTGTTGGAGATGTCGTTGATCTGATTGATGATTCCGCTAATTTCGGCGATCGCTTCGACCGCACCCTTGGTATCGCCCTGGATCGCTTCGATCCGTTGGCTGATATCTTCGGTGGCCTTGGCGGTTTCTTTGGCGAGTTCTTTCACTTCGTTAGCGACCACGGCGAACCCTTTGCCCGCTTCGCCAGCACGGGCGGCTTCGATCGTCGCGTTCAACGCCAACAGGTTTGTCTGTTGAGCGATCGATGTAATCACCTTGATGACTTTGCCGATGTCGGCGCTCGACACCCCCAGCTTGGTGATTGTCGCATTGGTCGTCTCGGCGACTTTCACTGCCGATGTCGCAACACGAGCGGCATCTGTCGCATTCTTGGCGATCTCCTTAATGCTGGCGCTCATTTCTTCGATGCCAGTCGCAACAATTTGTGTGTTCTTGCTGACTTGTTCCGAAGCGGCCGAGACGACGCCCGATTGAACGGCGGTTTCTTCGGCGTTCCCACTCATCTGGGTGCTGACCGAAGATAACTCTTCGGACGCAGCAGCCATGGCCGTCGAATTCTCACTGACCTTCCGCAGGACCACTTCCAGGTTCTTCCGCATGGCAACTTGCGCGGACACATCGGAGGCATACTTAACGACCTTGGCTGGTTTCCCATTTAGGTCCAGGATGGGGCTATACGACGCTTGGATCCAGACTTCGTTATTCCCTTTGCCGATTCGCTTGAATTCGCCAGATTGATACTCACCGCGATTCAGTTTGGCCCAGAATTCTTTGTAGTCCGAACTATGACGGTAGTCTGAATCGACGAATAGTCCGTGGTGCTTGCCTTGCACTTCATCCAGACGATAGCCAAGCGTATTCAGGAAGTTCTCATTAGCTGTGACGATGGTTCCATCAAGGTTAAATTCGATGACGGCTTGTGACTTGCTGATCGCGGCCAGTTGGCCTTGATAGTCGGCATTCTTGAGCTTAGTGGCAGTGATATCGCTGGCGAATTTCACCACTTTGACCGGCTTGCCGTTCAGATCGCGGATGGGGTTGTACGAGGCTTGAATCCAAATCTCTTTACCACCCTTGCCGACGCGCTTGTATTCACCGGCTTGGAACTCACCGCGGTTCAGTTTCGCCCAGAACTCCTTGTAGTCGTGGCTATGACGCATTGCTTCTTCGACAAACATGCTGTGGTGGCGCCCTTGGATTTCGTCCAATGAGTAACCCAACGTCTTCAAGAAGTTTTCATTGGCTTTCAAGATCGTTCCGTCGAGATTGAATTCAATGACGGCCTGAGACTTGTGGATCGCGTCGAGTTGGCCCTGGTAATCGGCATTCTTCAACTTGGTCGCAGTTACATCTGATGCGAACTTCACCACTTTGACCGGCTTACCGTTCAAATCGAGAATGGGATTATACGAAGCTTGAATCCAGACCTCGTTGCCACTCTTGCCGACTCGCTTGTATTCACCCGCTTGAAACTCTCCCCGATTGAGCTTCGCCCAGAACTCTTTGTATTCCGCGCTGTGTCGATAGTCTGGCTCCACAAACATGCCGTGGTGTTTGCCCTGCACCTCGTCCAGGCGGTAGCCAAGCGTATTCAGGAAGTTGTCGTTCGCCGTGATGATCGTTCCATCCAGATTGAATTCGATGACCGCTTGTGACTTGCTGATCGCGGCGACTTTGCCAGCGAAGTCCGCTCGTTCCAACTCAGCCGCAGAGTCGACTGCACGAGTCTCAAGAATGGCCGCTCCATTTGTGAGGTTCGCTTTTCCGTTCGATCGGCGAGTGGCTTGAGTGGGCATCAGGGGTGATCCTTAGTTGTGAAGCTGAATTGACAGAGAGGAGGAAGTGGCCGTTCGCAGTTGGTCTCACCCTTCAAATCGAAGCCCCACATTCGGACTTGCGTCCCCCAGGTGAATCCGTGGAACACCACGGTCATGATCGATCAGAAGTCTTCCGGTGTATTCAGCCGATATTCAAAGGGCGGGTGACATCAAGCCCGGACTCTCTGCACATTCTCCTGTTCAACTCTTTTGCGTTTGATGTCACGGATCGAGTGTCAGCGATCCCCTTCAAACGATCTCAAAAGGTGTAAGTCGTTTGTGCATCGCATCCGCTAACGGCTTGAGCGTCACAATGGAATCAAGATTTCGTGACTTGTGCCAACACGATCCAAAGAGACAAAGATTGTTGCCAGACGCATCCCTCTTGCTGACGGCTTCGATGAAGAGTGTCGCCGTGGTCAGCCACGGTGTTCCAGCGAGCCTGTATTGTTCGGTGATGACTGTCCAACGGTAGCTCCGACTTCTTCGACAAACGCGGTGTATGTTCGTGTGGACATAGGTGGTAGGTGACTGGTGCTGGTAGACAGATGAGGCATCGCATTGATGGACGTTCAGGACTTCAACTTTGTGCGTGAGATGGTCCGGTCGCGATCAGCGATCGTGCTTGAGGACGAGAAGAACTATCTCGTGGAATCACGCTTACAACCGCTTGCTCGACGCGAGGGCTTTGTTGGCATTGCCGAGTTGGTGACCAAGCTTCGGTCAAATGGATTCAGCCCGCTGCACGGCAAAGTCGTCGAAGCGATGACGACAAACGAAACGTCGTTCTATCGCGATGTACAGCCGTTCGAAGCCCTGCGCAAGGTGATCCTTCCAGAGTTGATCGCCAAACGTACTGCGACGCGTCAACTTCGTATCTGGTGTGCTGCCAGTTCGACCGGTCAGGAACCCTATAGCCTGGCCATGCTCCTGAAGGAGCACTTCATGGAACTGGCAAGCTGGGATGTAAAGATCCTGGCCACCGATCTCTCGACACAAGTCCTGGAGAAAGCGAGGTCTGGTTGTTTCAACCAGATTGAGATCAATCGTGGACTGCCGGCACCTCTACTTTTGAAATACTTCGATCGCCAGGGGCCGACTTGGCAGATTAAAGAATCGATCCGCCAGATGATCGAATTTCGGCCTTTGAACCTGATCGAAAGCTGGCCGGCGATGTCGACGATGGACATCGTATTGATCCGAAACGTGCTCATCTATTTCGACGTACAGACCAAGAAGACCATCTTGGGGAAGATTCGAAAACTGATGCGACCCGATGGGGTTTTGTTTTTGGGCGGGGCAGAAAGCACCGTCAATCTTGATGATGCTTTCGGACGTTCCGAAGTTGAGAGAACCAGTGTCTATCGGCTGCGATAGTTTCCTAGAAAGTGCAACCATGAATGCCCTGATCATTGACGATTCGCGTGCCATGCGGCGGGTGCTGCGGCGAATTGTCGAACCCCTCGGATTTGCCGTGACAGAAGCTGGTGATGGCCAGGAGGGGCTCAACCAACTCAGTGAGATGGACGCCGTCGATCTGATCCTTGTCGATTGGAACATGCCGGTGATGAACGGGATCGAGTTCGTTCAAGCCGTCCGCGCGGACACCAAACGGCGTGACTTGAAGTTGGTCATGGTCACGACTGAAACCGAACCGATGAAGATGGCGCGAGCACTGATGGCTGGCGTCGACGAATTCGTCATGAAACCGTTCACCAGCGACATCCTAGTCGACAAGCTGCGTCTCATCGGCGTGGGGAGCTTTTAGTCCGGTGAATTCCGGGGCGAGACGGATCGCATTCGCATCGAGCAAAACCTCAGAAGCAGATTTTTGTGACGGCAATCCGCCCTGGCCCAATCCACAAGTAAGCGCACCACGATGAGAATCATCACCGAGTTTTCAGAGACGGAGCCCAATGGTGACATCGTGCTACCGGCAGCAGTTCTAGAACGGTTGCGGGCTCAGTCGCACGGACAAAGGATGCTTCCTGCGATCGCCACGCATGCTTTGGAACTCGCGAAGGATCCTGATTGCAACATCAATGACTTCGCGGCCGTGGTGGAACGCGATCTTAGCCTCGCCACCAGCTTCTTGCGGTTGGCGAATAGCGTTCTGTTCTCCACCGGCAGGCAGGTCATGGATCTGCGGCAGGCCGTGGTGCGACTCGGCTTTCGGCAGTGCAAGCACCTGATTATGACCACCAGTTTCAATAGCATGATCAAGTCCATGTCCCTGGATGAGGAATGGATTCGCGAACTGCTGTTGCGACACAGTTTCACCACGGCACTGCTCGGCACGCATCTCAATCGGACACTCAAACTTGGTTTTCAGGGCGAAGAGTTCACAGGCGGGCTGATGCATGATGTCGGCCGAATGCTGTTGGCGACTTGCTACCCTGATCGTTTTGCAGAAATCGATCCAATGGAGTTCGACGAAGGGACCGAAACCTTGTCCGCCGAAGAGGCATTAATCTGTACGAACCATTGCGAGGTGGGGGCCTGGTTTATGATCGCCAATGCACTGCCAGAGCAACTCTGTGCGGCAGTTCGGTTTCACCACTCCCCAGAACAGGCCACTCCCGAACATCGGCGATATGTCGCTCTCGTCGCCGCTTGCGATCATATGGCCAATTATCTGCAGACACACGATGAAGCCAATGGCTACGACCCTGGCCAGAACTCAGCAGTCCAACTGCTGGAAGAATCTGGGATGCCACACGTCACGACTCGCTTTTGCGAATCCGCGCTGAAGCTGATGGAGACGGCACATCGCGATGCGAAAGACATGCTGACCTTTTAGACATTGCGATAGTCAACGTACTTCTTCGATGAATTGCGACACACCCGTCTGACGATGACTTAATTCACCTACTCACCACTCACCACGAGAAATGAAAAACACAACCATGATGTACCTCGACGAAGAAACGCTGACCCAGGTAACTTCTGACATCTGCACCACGATGCTCGGACTGCCGATGTATCCGGTCTATGAGGGTTTGGTTGAGCATACGCCACTCACTGCGCATGTCCGCATCTCTGGCGAATGGAACGCGACGGTGGAAATCGCGACGACCCCCAAGATGGCGACATTGATCG
>DASYEA010000256.1:0-1711 GCA_036499265.1 Schlesneria sp.
TGAAGCCGCGAAGATTGGATTGAATTCTGGCGCGATGTTAAATGGCATGGCGTTTACGCAACTTGGCGGTACCTGTTATTGGGACAAGTCTGGAAGCATGACGCGAACTCCACAAGCAGGGCAAGGCTTCGAGTCCCTCGCGCAGTGGGTGGCCTATGAGAAATCACAGTCCAAGTCGACGCTTCCACAACCCGTTCAAGACGTGGTGAAGGCTGAAGCCGACAAACGGACGGACGACCAGAAGAAAGTGCTGCAGAACTACTTCCTGGAAAACGTGTACGTCAAGACCAAGCCGACCTTCGATCCGATGCATCAACAAGTCGCCGATTTGCAAAAGCAGAAGACGGACTTTGATAATTCGATTCCGACGACTTTGGTCATGCAGGACATGGCACAGGCCCGCGAGACGTTTATCCTGGTTCGTGGTGCCTACAACAAGAAGGCGGACAAAGTCACCGCCGGAGTTCCTGCGATCTTCCCGCCCGTTCCCAAAGACTCTCCGATGAATCGTCTCGGAATGGCCCGCTGGCTGGTTGACCCCAGCCATCCGATGACAGCGCGTGTCACGATCAATCGATTCTGGCAACAGATTTTCGGTACCGGAATTGTCAAGACCGCTGAAGACTTTGGTGCTCAGGGCCAATGGCCGACGCATCCCGAACTGCTCGACTGGCTGGCAACAGAATTTGTTCGAACCAGCTGGGATGTGAAGGGAATGATCAAACTGATGGTCATGTCGAATACTTACCAGCAGTCTTCACAAGTCAGCCCGGAACTCCAACAACGAGATCCCGGCAACGAGCTCTTGGCACGTGGCCCCCGGTTCCGGTTTGATGCCGAAGTCATCCGTGATTCAGCATTGGCCGTCAGTGGTTTGCTGGTAGAGCGAGTCGGCGGCAGGAGCGTCAAGCCGTCCCAGCCGGATGGTCTGTGGGAAGCAGTCGGCTTCGTTGGCAGCAACACGTCGACCTTCAAGCAGGACCAGGGTGATGCACTCTATCGCCGAAGTATGTACACATTCTGGAAGCGAACATCGCCACCGCCGTCGATGACGACATTCGATGCGCCGTCACGAGAAAACTGCACTGTCCGCCGTCCACGTACCAATACCCCTTTGCAGGCGTTGGCACTCATGAACGACAAGCAGTATGTTGAAGCCTCGCGAGCACTCGGGCAACGCATGCTGACTGAAGGAGGAGCCACCCCTGAAGAACGGCTGACATTTGGCTTCCGATTGCTGACAGCTCGTCCGCCAACCGCCGAAGAAATCGCGGTCTTGGTTCCTTTGTACCAGACTCAGCTCCAGATCTTCCAAGGCGACAAGGAGGCAGCAATGAAGTTGATTTCGTACGGCGATTCGAAACGAAACGAAGCGCTCGATGTCAGCGATCTGGCGGCCTGGACGATGATGTCCAACCTGCTGCTGAACCTGGACGAAAGCGTCACCAAAGAGTAGCAAAGAAAGTAGCCCTCTCGCTCCGCGAGAGGAGGGCCGAGGAAACCAGAATTGCGCAGACGAGACACTGCGTCAATCTGGCAACCGATTGAAATCGTCGGCAGAGAAGAATAGAAACGAACGGTTATGAAGTTGCTGTGGGATCAACCGATCCCACAGCAACTGCGACGGCAAAAGGATTCAAAAAAGAACGCTTCGGATCGTCACCATGTCCATCGCAACGAAGTACACAGCTGCCGAGTACCTGGAGTTCGA
>DASYEA010000257.1:0-6662 GCA_036499265.1 Schlesneria sp.
AACTGATTGAACTTCATTCGGCTTGGGGTAGGCTTCCAGGACAATCGCCGCACCCGCTGGCCATTGGTCAGCCCCCTGGAGCGGCCGACCTGGAATCTGACCATTGGTGGTAAGCCATTCTTCAGCGTTCTCGATCGCGGCCTGGAATTGTTCCCACACCAGGCGAATGCCCGGTCCGTCAACGACTGTGCGGCTGTCATCACCGTCGAGCGCTCCTCCAGATGGAGTAAAGAGAAGACCATCGGCTAGTACCAGATAGGCAACTGCCGGAAATTGCCCTGTTTCAACTGATCTGCTGTATGCGTAGGTCGCTAACTGAACAGCCTTGCCATCTGCAATCATTCGCTCGTATTTCTTGCCGCCATACTTGAAGTCGATAATTCCCTCGCTGCCATCGCCCCGCTGAATCAGGCAATCGATTGATCCCGAAAGAGGCTTACCGAAAGCTTCGCCTCTAACCTCAACTTCGATGCCTTTCACGCGATAACCTCCACTCGCAAGAGTAGCGATCAGGATTCGGGTTGCATGGGCCAATTCTCTGCGAAGCGACTGTCGCTCACGATACTTGTCGGACTGAGCCAATGGGGCAGCATCCAATTCAAGCCGCTCATCGAACAATCGTTCAACTCGTGCCACGGCTTCATCGACAGGTGGCAGTTCTCCCCCGTCACTGAAGGCATATTCCAAAATCTTGTGACAGAAACTGCCCTTCAGTCGGTAATCATCCGGAAGCTGAGCAATCGAACTCGGTCGAAGATTAGCCCTGTGTCGAAACACCCATTTCAGTGGGCAGGCGAGGCGGTCCTCCAACTCGGTCGCCGAAACGGTATCGCGATCGCTCAACAAAGCCGGAACGACTGACCAGATCGGGCGAACAGGTTGCGCCCGTTCGACGTCCATCGATTCAGTCGAAAAGGTGAAGGGTTCGAGCGACGATACGAGATTACGCTCAATGAGATTCTCCAAGACCGGAGCATGCTCCAATGCCTCGGATGTAATAATCGTTCTGACCGCCAGCCAAATGGGATGCCATCGTTTCTCCATATCTTGAGGAAGCAAGATGGCAAGCAATGAGTCTTCGACAAGACAAAGCCCGCGCGCCTCGGCACTACGGAGTGACGTCAGTGAGTTGGTTCCATCGTCAACATCGATACCAAGATTGCGAAAAGCTTGCAGTTGATCGGCCGACCAGCGACACGCCGAAGCGTCACTCGTTCCGAGTCCGAGCCAAATCACTCGGTAGCATGGATCGACAATTTCAGAGAGTGAACGAATACGTATTGGTCCACCGGCAGCCTCAATCGCACCAACCGTTTCCACACCAGTGGACAACGCTTCTTCAACTAAACGCGACCACTGAGGCTCGCCCAGTTCGCCCCCTTGGCTTTGGGCCAGTTCACCAAGCAAGGTTGCCTGACCCGCGGCTACGCGTAGAGCATGTATCAAGAGCAACTGCGGTGCTTCTTCGGCCTTCATTACAATCGCGAGACCAGTGGCCCACTTGGACACTGATGCGCATCGATCTCGCACCACTTTTGTAGAAATCCTGCTGTTCTGATTCACTCGCGGACAGAAAAGCCATTCTTTGAGCCGTTCTCGGAGTTTTCCTTCCGGATCGTTCTCGGCCGAGCAAAGATCGTTAATACATGCCTGCCACTCACTGCTGCCGAGCCTTGGCTCGACAGTCAACGCATTCGCCAATGCCGTTGCGGCTCGACGTGGTATTGGTCCCACAGGCAGAGTCAGAAAGTCGAGCAGAAATTGGGGGTCAACCGGCTGCCAACAGAGTGCAAGGCTCAGCGGCAAGACTTGCAGCACCGGATGTGCGGGAGAGCTTGCCGAAGCACCCATCGTCGGTAATCCGTACCGCAACAGACATGCGTCGAGTTGCATCGCCAGTTGATCGTCTTCGCAAAGAATTACCGTCCGTTTCACTTGATCTCGCTTGTGAGCGATAGTTGCGGCGACATATTCAATCGCGGCGGTTTGGCTGAGCGTTTGGACGTACCGCAAACTGGAATCCGGCTCAATCTTGGAAACGTTCAACCCGCGTACGACACTTTGAGCGGATCGCAAAGCAGTACAATCGGTGGCAGCAAGTGGTTCGTCTCCAAACCTTTCTAAATTCAGTTTGTGGAGAACCGTTTGCCAGCGCTTCGGCCAGCGGTCGGCGCCGTCAGCCAAGATGCAAACGTGACCTGGAAGATGCTGTCCATCCTCCAAGGCTTCGGCAACCCTACTTATTCGCTCTGAAACACTTGGGAAGACAAACCTGCGTCCGTCCGCGGCCCGTGCCATTTCACGCACGACATCTGGAAGACCTTGAATGTCGGACTGGTCCCATCCGCTAAGCAGTAGTTCATCGCGGCGGGAAAGCAATTCGGAAGCCGTTGCCCATCGGTCATTTGCCATGCTTCTCGAGATGACCGAGTCCGTGATCGAATCCAGTGCCGACGCGTATTCAGTGACGAAGCTTGCACGATGATTTTCGACGGAGGGGAGCCCCAATTGTGTCTCTAACCATCGCAACAACGTCTCCGGACCGCCTCGTAACTCGTTGAGTGTCGAGAGTCCCAGTTTTGACCGCAGGGGGCCAGTGGTGAGTCGAATGAGCAAGCGAGTTGGCTGAATCATTAGTTGGCCCTTGGAATAAGCACTTCTTAGATGTTCGTGGCAAGTTCGGAAATGACGCATTGGGCGTCACGCGTTTGTCATCGCCGTTCATTTCACCAGTTCCATCAACTTTCCGTAGCTGTTCACCACGACATAGTTTACCTGATCTGAGGTACTCTTACGGAAGAAATTGCGAGCACATTCGATCTTGGTGTCTTCAATGAGCCGGAGGTCCATGGACGACATGGAGCCTTTGGTTTCGGGATGACATAGATGTGCTTCACCTTGCCTTCTTCAAAGACAATCGCCCAGTCTGGTTTGTAATTGCTAACGGGAGTCGGGATGAGAGAGCTTCTCGGCAATTTGGTATCGACAACATCAATACTGCTGTCCAGTTCCCGGACAAATTCCCGCTCGTTCTTTGAGTCGGTGAATACATACTCGTAGACGTGGCGGGCGTGCAATGCGACCGCCATTAACCCAACTCACTCGACGACCATGGCTCTCGTGCACTGCCAGCCAAAGGCCTAAGACTGTCGCGCTCATATTATGTATGGCACCTGGAATTAACAATGACAATCCGTCCTATCTGGAACCGGTATGTCGATCCGGTAAGTAGTCATCTTCGTGTGATTCGCCGTTGAATCTTTTCACGAAAGTAAGCGAATCTGCGGACATTGGTCGTGTATTGCAGCTGCAGACTCTATTACCTCCGCCAATTGCGTCGCTCACTTGGGGGTTGGTAAATACTGAAATCTCCATACACGACCTACCTAGGCCTTCTTGAGATTGATAGGCTTGGAACCAGAACCAATGGTGGACGAGCATTTTTTGATTTGTAGGATAGCAAACGCCACCCAAGCCGAGTCTATTGGATGGTTAGAAGCAGAGGTTTGCTAGCTCGCGACGGATTGCGGCAACGAAGTGGAAAAATTGCACTGTCGAGAACGCGCATGCCCCGGAACGCAAACGATTTTGTTTCCTTTCTCGCAAATCACTTTCGTCCTATAGAGGCGATGTGCAAGCAACGGGCAAGATTCGTTACTGATGATGAGATTGTTGCATTTCTTCGGCCTTTCGAGGCTGATGATAAGAATCTCAACCGGCTGATCGGCCGAATGAGAGAAGCTGGCGTCCTCATGGAACTCGCCGGGGAGTGGTCGCCGCCGCCGTTCCTTGTTGAATTCATGGAGAAGCTTTTCGATCGGCATGGCCTGGCAAGTCCCGAAGTGATTCAGAGTTGGGTCGGGTCTCCAAGAATGGAGCAATGCAGGCTCATCCATTGGGGCGACTACGATCCTGTCGGAGTTTATCAGTACACCCGGTTGGCGAGTGCTTGCGTGGGAAGAGTCGACGCCTATGCACCTTCGATCGTAGATACACTGCTTCCGAAACATGGAAAAGCATCTTTGATCACCCGCCAATATATGTATCTCGACCGACTCCGTGAGCACGATTCCGATCCTTTTGTACGAAGGATGATCGAACTATTTGATCAACACCGGCGAGGCCTCGAACAAGAGATTCTGTTGCATGAAAGCCAGTCGCTGGACCGATGATCGCACTCTAAGGAATTGAGACTCGTCGGCCGAAATTGTGCAGAACTTTTCGGCACGTTCCAATTTCCGTTGTGACAGGTCCCCAGCATCCGTTGGCTGGTGTCACACATGCCCAAGGAAAGCTCCTCGGGCTTTTTCTGCTATTGGGGAAGGGAGTTATTGCAAAGCCAATCGTGGCATACGACCGAGTTACTACAGATCGCCAAAGAATTAGCAGCTTGGGATCAACGCTCTGCAGACAGCCGTCGAGCGATATGCTCGGCGGACTGAGGGCAGGATCTTGCGATTTCAACACACTTCGGTCGATGTGACCGAAGCATCCAATGCATAATTGGGCTTAACTGGGGAGCATCAACTCATGACCGCCCGAGTTCGCGTGCACGATCTCTATCTGTCCGCGCTTGACGCCGAACCGCTGCAACCGTCAAATCGGCAACGGGTGGCTGACGCAGCAATGGCACTGAAGCGGTTACTCTCCCACATGGCCGACGTCGAAGGAGTCGAAGGAAATGAACGACATCATTCTCGATCAAGGCCTATTTGCTGACTTCTGCAGGCATTTGTCTGCCGGAATCACCGCGCTCGAGCTGGTCTACGAAACCCACGCCACGAAATCGCCGGGATATTCTGGGGCGACGGACGACCCCATTCTGCTGGGCGTCCATGATCAGGCGGTGCTGGAAAAGCTGACCACATTTCAATATCCCGCATTGATTCAGGAATGCGCCAGAAACCTGCGGTTGCTGAAAAGTTGTTGGGATGTGTTTTTGTCCGAAATCGAGCAGGATGTTTTCATGTTATTTCCAGAGGCATTCGCGCAGCTTGCTCCGCAGATTACCGTTGAGAAGTCCGGTCGGGGGTTGGTCGTCCATGTGCCGAAACTGCTCTCGGACGCGATACTTCCTGTGCTCGGAAGAGTTCATCATGAAACGCTTCAGACGCTAGATCAGTTTCAGAAAGTGTTGACCGCGGTCGAGGGTGACACAACTCGTCTATTTCTCAACGCGAAGGCTCCAACGCCGGAATCTCAATACATTCAGCTGTGGGTTGCGACAAAATTGAATATCCCAGTTAGCCGAGAGTCCGGGGTCATCGCTGTCCTATGATTCATACATTGGAAAAAGAACATCCATGGATGAGATATCCGGCATTCTACAACGCCTACCCCATTCGGAATGAAGTGTCGCACTCGGCCGAACTGTCCCTGCAACCGGACTCGCCTTTCGGCAATGCCTATTGCGACACCTATTACGGGCGGATATTCGACGAGGAGAGTCACGGTTTTAACCCGAAGTACGGACTATCCGCGAAGCTGGGGTTCTATGTCGGAAGTCGTTCACTGGAAGTGGTGGAAGAGTTCCGCGTTCCTTATCGGCGTATTCCCGTTTTCAAGGTGGACAGCCTTGCCTCCATCAAATCCTGTGTTGCCGAGCTAGTCACGAGCAACCCTGACTACGAGGTTCTCTTACGCGGGCAGACGAAGACCTACCTAATAGATCGGCCGCTCCAGGAAAAGCTGTATCTTTACGGCGACGAGAAAGTTAGGGAGCCGTCGTTTCTTCCAAGCCATCTCCGAAAAAACTTCGATGTTTATTTCCTGAAATGCATGTGGCAGTCGCAGGCGGCCATTCTCCTCAATGATGTCATGTTTGATGTGGGGCAGGCCGTGGGTAAATCAAAGATGGATGAGTTTGGGAAACGTGTGTCTTCGTTCCGAAGTAGCCCTCTTTTCCACCTCTTCTCGCTGGGGATGGCTCAGCATTACGGCCTGCCAAGTGTGGGATTAGATTTGACGGATCGCCTTGAAGTGGCAAGTTGGTTCGCAACGCACTCCCTAACGATAGCCGCAAACGGCGAGGCGAAAACAGCTGCGATCGATTTCAAGTCAGGACTTGCGCCGACCGTATTTGTATTTCGCTGCCCTCGTGACGCAGTCTTCGACTATAAACGAAGCAAAATTGAAGGATTGCCACCCGGACGCCCCGACCATCAAAGTGCTTGGTTCGGGCACGTGGGTTGGGGCGCAGCTTCAAATCAACTGGGCTCCTACCTTATGTGCGGCTTTCGCCTTGAACCGAGTGTCCTGAGTCAGTTGGACCCGAACTTATCCCACCAATTGTTCCCGATTCGCGCGAAAGATTTGATTTTGGACTTCTTTCTTAAAATGAAGAATTCCAGAAAATACGAGGGGGAAGCAAAACGCGCCCTGCAGGGGATTTATCACGTGGCGGATTAGTGGCCGATGTCTTTATCTGGCGCATACAAGACCGTTCAAGCCCGCAACGAAGCCGCTGATTCGCCATGATCATTCACCTCTTCCGATTCTCTTCCGAGAGTCTGCGGAGTGCAGCACACCGCTTCGCTTGCGATTACTACATTGCATGTGCTTTTGACGCTTGAACAGCGGAGTACTCACGTGAATTGGTCCGACACTCCGAAGAGTGAGTCGCCGGACTACGAAAACTCTGCGGTCGATGTGACCGAAGTGTG
>DASYEA010000258.1:0-4548 GCA_036499265.1 Schlesneria sp.
ATTCTTGCTGACAACTTCGTCAGCATCAACCTAAATAATGAGTTCTGTTGTTGGGCCTTCCGCAAATGCAACTTAATTTCACGTGAATAATGATCTGACGGCCCATTCGTTGCGTAACCGCTGTTGATGAACCGTCGCAAATTCCGTGTGTAAGCTTGGCCACGTGATGATGCACCGCACGAGATAGTGAGTCTATCGCAAACGAAAGGAACCGCAGTGTTTGAGAATGAGAAGATCGTGTCACCGAGACAGCACAAAGTTTTGCCTCATGGACAATTTGTATCCCGTAGAAAAGCATTTACGCTCATTGAGTTGCTGGTCGTGATTGCGATTATCGCCGTGCTGATCGCGTTGTTGCTTCCCGCCGTCCAGCAGGCACGCGAAGCCGCTCGCCGCACCCAATGCAAAAACAATCTGAAGCAACTCGGATTGGCTTTGCACAACTACCACGATACCGCCAACACCTTCCCACCAGGTTGGATTGGCCAAAGCACAAGCACTTATTCCGGTTTTGGCTGGAACTCGATGTTGCTCCCTTATGTTGATCAGGGGCCGCTGTACACTGTCCTGTCGCAAACCGGCAATCCAAATATGCTGACAGGACTGGCCGCAGCCACCGCTCCGACCGTCAAAACGGTGGACTCTGTCCTCGGCGCATTGCGATGTCCTTCAGATCCAGGTGCACCGACCGGGATCGCCCCCGGGGGTACCGTCCAGTTCGGTCGCTCGAATTATCCAGCAGTGTGCGGCTTTGATCCAAATCAAGCTAACGTGATGGTCAATTGGCCGTCACCCGCAGCGCAAACTCTTCCTCCAACCGTGTCGCAATTGATGGGAAGCAAGTGGGTTGATCAAATGGTCAATCAGTGGGGCGGTTGCTTCGGTGAGAATACTCGAAAAGGTATTCGCGATATCACGGATGGTTCAAGCAATGCTCTTGTGGTTGGCGAACGTTATACACCACAAGAATCCAGTGGAACTGTGGCCAATTTGACAACGGGCGATTGTTTTTGGGCTGGCGTTCCAATTGGTGCCAGCCCCGGAACAAGTGGTGGTAGCTGGCTACAGGCCGCCGCCGTTGGTGAATGCACAACGAAAGTCAACTTTGGAAATTCGACTGGTTCCGGCGGTTCACCGCGAGTCGACACTGCTGGATATGGCAGCATGCATACTGGCGGATGCCACTTCCTGATGGGCGATGGTGCCGTGAAATTCATTAGCGAAAACGTCGATATGAATACCTATCGTGCGTTGTCCCGCATCAGTGACGGTAACATTACTGGTGAATTCTAAGATGATCGTAGCGGTTGGCAAATAATCGTTGTCGACCTCTGCATGGTGCATCGGGTGTTGCGGTCTTGAAGTCTTCGTTCAGTTGCGTCATTGCCCCACGACGCAACTGCTGCGGAGACGGTAAGACCGTAGCACCTGTTGTTATTTCGAAGGAAAATGGCCTGCTATTCATGGGCTGTTTCAGAGCGTTGCTGAGTGCGCATTCGTACTCCCTCCCCACGCATTCGTGCTCAGCATCGCTGCTCTTTTTAGAGCGAATCCCACTTCACTGCGGCGTCCGGGAGCAGAGAACGCCGCTCAGCCTAACCCATGTTTCAACGCGACATGTAAGGGCTGCACGCATTAGCGCGACTGAATTAGCAGCCAGACTGAGATCGCGACAGTAATCCCGAACAGGACGGCGCTGGCAATCTTGATCGCGCTGTAAGGCCGCTCGCCAGAGACTTCGCCCGTGACCGCATTGATCACGACGCGGTACGGTTTCTCTTTGTAGCGATACGCCATCAGCCAGACTGGCAACAGCAGGTGCTTAAAGGTTACGCCGCTGTAGCTTACTTTTTGAGAAGTGATGCTCTGTTCGTCTCCGCCAATGCGTTGACGGATATCCGAAGTGAGCGCGCTCTCGATCCGCAATCGCGCCTCGCTGAATCCTGCATCGAGCGTCACGTCATAAGTGCGCGCGAACAACCCCGCCAGCATCTGTTGCGTGAAGGGAACGCATTGTTCCAGCGGCCACGGTTCCAGACTTTCGATCAGCGCGCGACTTTGATCGCTGGCGGCGACGATCAGAACATCATCAAAGAATCGCTGGAATTCACCGGATCGGAAACTCCAACTCGTCCGCATCTCACGTCGTTGATCTTTTCCTTCACCGACAGTCACCCAGTAATGGTCACCGCGCTGACCGGCGTACTTTGTGTCGGTCTGTGAATCGAAAGTGTAATACGGCAGGTAGACGCCGTTGAACTTGCCGCTGGCTCCCTGTTTCAGGAACTCGTTCGGAGCCCACCAGAGCGATTTCACCCAATTGCGTAGTCGTTCAGCCGCATCGCGCTCGGGAACCTGAAACGGCAGCATCCCGTCGACAGCAATACGGGTTGGCGCGTCGTGGATCTTATCCCGTTGCAGAGGGTTCGCGCAGTACGGGCACTGTGAACTGGTGAGCGTCCCCTGGAAGATCACTTCGGCCCCGCACGAACTGCAGCGAATGGCATGCTCGGATTCGGCCGTTTCGTCGTCTGGCTTTTCTTCCAGACGCTGCGTTTTCAACTGTTCCAGCATGGCGTGAAAGTCATGCTCGACGATTTCGGCGGTTTCCGAAATCTCGATCGTTTTGACGGCCCCGCAATAAGGGCATTTCATCGTCTGAGTGCCGATCGAGAACTGGAGATCAGCACCGCATTCATCGCAAGGGAAAATCCGACCTTTGCCGGAATCAATCGATTCGCCAGACCCTGCCGGCTTCGTTGGTTCGTCGTCTTGATCAGTCGGTCGATCGGCCATGATCATGTGTCCAGCAAAAAGGCATCACCACCCTGTATTCTTTCTGAGACCGGATGTCACGAGACGATACAGCACTGTAGAGGCTGCTCCCACCCCGAAGGTCGAGGACATATGTCAAGCTGTAGTCATTATTTGGCGGTCAGTTGAACTACGGAGCAAAAATCTCAGGGTGCTACGATTTTGAAGCCCTCGACAAGGTCGTGCTCTTCCTCAATTCAGTCTCAGGGAGACGGAGATCACCAGATTCAGTCGATGCTGAACTCGCCCTCGCGCATGTTCCGACCACTATTCTCCAATGACTCAAAAGACACGGCCTTTTCGAGAAGTCGCAAACGAATGCACCAGAGTTACCAACATATCTATGGGCGCCGGTCGTCTGATCGCTATCCCGCGACTGAGCCAGCGCGGTGTCGAGCCAACGCCCTTTCCAATCGCACTCACCCATTTCGACTCATTGCCATGTCGTGACATTCCGATATATTTAATATTGGAGTGACAGATGAAGACAGCCACAGCCAAACCACCGCACTTAATCGATCTGCCCGCCTTGGAACAGGCTGCGGAATGCCTGAAGACGCTGGCGCACCCCCATCGGCTGCGAATCGTTCAGATGTTGCTGCGCGATCGCTATTCGGTCGGCCAACTCGCCGAAGCCTGCGAAATACCGAGTAATATGACATCAGAGCACTTGCGTCTGATGCAGCGCTGCGGATTCTTGAACAGCGTCCGCGATGGACGACACATCTACTACGAAATTGCCGAGCCTCATTTGGCACGGATCATGGCCTGTATTGAAGATCGATTTGGTCGAAAGCCCTGACAGCATGGCTGGGACAGATCGCACTGTTCCGACATGTCGAGGCAATCCTGTTCCAGACTGTAGTAAAGGATGACGAGAAATGGTCGCCACGATTACTCCTCAGAAGCTCGCAGAACTGAACCGCCAGGGCCAAGGGGTCGATCTGATCGATGTCCGAACGCCCGTCGAATTTCGCGAAGTACATGTGGCGTTTGCTCACAACATTCCTCTTGATCGTCTTGATCCTGCCGGTGTGGCGCAGCTACGGAAGTCCGCCGCCGATCAGCCGCTGTATGTAATCTGTCGCTCGGGCGGTCGCGGCAGCCAGGCTTGCGAAAAGCTGCAAGCAGCCGGACTGACCAATGCCATCAATGTCGACGGAGGAACCTTGGCCTGGGATGCCGCCGGCTTGCCGGTGACGCGTGGCAAGAAGGCGATGTCACTGGAACGCCAAGTCCGCATCGCGGCCGGTTCGCTGGTCTTGATCGGTGTGATTCTGAGCCTGACTGTGCATCCCTACCTGATCGGGTTGTCCGCCTTCGTCGGAGCCGGGTTGGTCTTCGCCGGGATTACCGATACCTGCGGAATGGGGATGATGCTGGCTCGGATGCCTTGGAATCAGGTCAAGAATTCCTGCACGATCCCCACCGGTCAACAATCCGCCGCCTAGTCGAAGATGCCTTTCGTGGGATGGGCTTCCAGCCCGTCGCCTTGGCTTTGGCAGTAGGGCGTGTGCAGTCTTCGGAACACGCCATTTGGTGTTCGATTTGACGTTGATGGTGCATTTCGAAGACGACACGCACCCGACACGCCTTGGCTTCACAGCTTGTAGGCTGCGATAAGCCAGGTAGGAATACTCTGTTTCGAAGATCCTGTGTGGAGATCTCGTTACGTCGAGTTGATGCTGGTGTGGAACGTCGACCAGGACTGAACGCGAAGCGGAGCTTCGAAGA
>DASYEA010000259.1:0-10686 GCA_036499265.1 Schlesneria sp.
TGCTGGACGGCGGCCGTCGCCACTTTCGGATCCTCAATCATCAAACCGAGCATCATCGCCGCGATTAAGGTGATGGTGCTGATGAGTGCCAACGGCAAAAAAATACGGGCCACATTGTCTCCAGAGTTGATCTCAAACAAGACTTGTACGGCAGCGGCGAACTTCGCAGCTCCGCATCACTTTGACGGACGCTTGTCCTCAGCAAACTGAAATGGCTTGCCGGAGACCAAGTCGGTACTGGCGATGGTTGGGCACCAGTTGGCTTCCACGTGCGCGACGACCAGATCCGTTCCTTCAAAATGATTCACAAACGGCTTCATTTTTGAGGAATACATCGTATCGGTCATGTCACGCACCAGCAGGACATTTTTGCCCTGAGTAACCAGTTGTCGAATGGCAAAGGGCCGTCCAAGAACGCACATGTTCAGATGAACGCCCATGATGATGACATTATCGATGCCTCGTTCGGCTAACAGATTGAACGTCTCCTGGCCGTTATCGGTGATGGCATCTTCTTCGGCGATGTCGATTGTTTTGATCTGACGAGTCCAAGGAGGGACAATCTCACACTTCGTCGCACAATCGCACCCCATATCGGTGTCATCGATCGGCAGATCGGACTCGCGTTTCGGATCGGGATAGCACCAGGCGGTCCCCCATCGTTCCACTGTGGAGAGCGGAGCGGGGGTCTTCGCGAACTTTGCCACTAGCGCACGTTTGCGTTGTGGGGTGTCTTTATAGAAATCGACAGTCGTACTGGGGGCGTGGATGACGAAGACGCCGCGCTGTCGAGCCGCCGCGATGACGTTGTTCATGGGAACTGCCAACTCTTCGACGCGATCGGCGGCCCCTTTGCACCAGTGGTTATCCCACATGTCGCAGATAATCAGCGCTGTCTTTTTGGAATCCCATTCGTTGGTCGCTTCCACCACTTCCTGCGTCCGCGATCCGTCCGCCGCGGTTTTGATGATTCGGGATCGCGCATGCAAAGTCAGCGGATTCGTCGTTCGTTCCACAGCTTTCTCTCCCGCGTTCGAGATGTGGCCGCGAAGACTCGCCAGTGCCGATCCTGCGATCAGCACGAGGCCAATAATTATTATTCGTCGACGCATGACGTTCATCCTTCACCACGAGAATCACGAATCGCACAGCAACCAGCTATTCTGACCAGATGACGTTCGAATTGCACGCGGAAGGATCGACTGCCGCGACTCGACTCATCTTCAGCGAGAAGTCCGCTCAATCCGATTTAGCCGTCTTGCGACTTGGAGCCAAAACGGTGTCCAGCCACCACATTCCAAATGTCGGAACTCTCATCCAGGAAGTTTGAAAGGCGGTTCCCGGGATCGTCAGGAAGTCGACTCTTTTTGGGACGGCCCTGATGATCACTCGACGCGGCAATGCCGAACGCGTTATCACTGGTGACTCCGATCTTGCCACGATCTGGAATTGCCTAAGATTCTACAACGATGAGTTCAGGAAAGATCAAGGATGTCACCGGATCCTGTTGCCAATCCCGCGCCAAGAGAGTCGATGGAACCGACGACCCCCGCGCCGATTTTTTCGTTGCGGTTTCAGTTGCTGCTGGGGGTCAATGTTGCATTGGTCATCCTGTTGACCTTGGCCCTGATTGCAGACTATCGCCGGGAACTGGCTCATCAGCTCCAGCATGAGAAAGCCGGCTTACTGGCCGAAGCGGAAACGATCGCGGCAGCACTTCCGGCTTTGAACGCTTTGAATGCCGCCTCCATCCAACGGCTGCTGGACTCGATCCTGTCCGGCTTGAGCAAGACAAGTGCCCCTCGACACCGCATTCAAGTCGAATGGAACGGCCAAATCGTGGAATCTAAATCGGCGACGGGTAATCCGCTTCGCGATGATCTCGCCAAGTCAAACTTCCCATCCAAACCGTTAGGAGATGGAAATGCCGTCTGGGAAACAAAAGATTTGATCGTCGGGATGTGCTCCAAGTCGGGGTTCGTCGTTCATGTGGCGGAACCACTGGAGGGAATCCGTCTCGAAATCGGATACGAAACGTTGGAGCGATTTACGGTTCTCGTCATGGCCGCACTCGTCGCCATGGGGATCGTCGACTTCATCCTGGTGCGAGCCCTGGTGCGTCCCATTGAACACTTGTCTCGCACAGTCGAGGCCATCGGCAACGGCAAACTCGGCGCCCAAGTGACTGAGTACCGGACCGCGGAATTGGCGGTCCTGGCGAAGTCAATCAATCACATGAGCCAAATGCTCGCTGCTCATGATCGCGAAGTGCACCAGCAAATGTCGAAGGCCCGCCGCCTGCAGCAGCACCTGCTGCCACCGTGGCCCTCGGTCGCCGGACTGACGACAGAACGCCGCTTTCTGCCGGCCACTGAGGTGACTGGGGACTATCACGAAGCGTTTCCGCTTTCCAACGGTGAATGGCTGTTCTGCATCGCCGATGTCACCGGCCACGGCATTCCCGCCGCTATGACTGCGGCGATGCTGAAGGTCCTGTTCCATCAGGCGGTCGCCCAGACACACGATCCCCAGCAAATCCTGACTCGCTTAAACAGCAACTTCGGTGCTGTCGTGATGCCTGGTGATTTCGCGACGATGCTGATCGTGCGTTGGCATCCCAATCAGCAGCGAATCTCCTTTGCCAATGGGGGGCATGAACCTGGCATGCTCATTCGAAAAAGCGGTGAACTGGTCCTGTTGGAATCGGACGGCATGATGGTGGGAGCAGTCCCCGAAGCTCATTGGTCGCTGCATACGCATGCGATCTCTGTGGGAGACCGACTGTTCATGTACACCGACGGTGCCGTCGAGGTGTTCAATGCCAGTCGCGAACTGTTCGGCCGCAAGCGACTGTGCGATGCGTATCTGGCCAACCGGACCGAGCATCCCAAAATTGCCGTCCAGCAGATCATTCAATGTCTGGACAATCATCGGGGCGAGCGAGCGTTCAGTGACGATGTCACACTACTGATGATGGAATTTGCTGCAGAAGACGACTCGACTGCTGATCAGTAATGTGATGCGTAATAACCTGCAGGATCAGGGCAGCGACGGACCCGAATGATCACACAATGAGGCATGGCCCTGCGAAGGCGATCGAGATCTTCGTCGGAAATGTCGGTGAGACTTAACTTTTTCAGCGATGTCAGCCTGGCCAGTTTATCAATCGATTCGCCGTCTATTTGGATGAAATCGAGATCCAGAGTCCGGAGATTCGGAAGAGCGGCCAGAGACGATAATGTGTCGAAGTCCAGCGGTGTGGACTGCAGGCTGAGCCGCTGGAGTTCCTTCAATGACGCCAAGTGTTTCAATCCAACACCCGTCACGCTTGTCTGCTGAAGACTCAGAACCCGGAGCGATGTCAGCCTGCTGACATGGACTAAGCCAACGTCGCTGATGCCGGTCTTCTTTAGACTTAAGCCGCGGAGTCGCCGCAGCTTTGAAAGATGCTTCAGGCCTTCATCGGTGATTTGAGAATAGTGAAACGCTAACATTCGCAATTGTGTCAGCCGGCCCACTTCCTGTAAGTCTTCGTCATCGACAAATCGTCCGGCCCGCGGGATTGGTTGCATACCTACCAGGACCGCTCACCGAATTCGAGACTTTCCAGAAAGGGAAGCGATCTCATTTGAGAGATGGTTTGTGCCTGCACATCCGTTTCATATGGGAAGTGAGCATTACACGGCACTGTGATCCAGCGAAGATAGGGTTCAACCGCAGCGACCCTGCCAATTGAGAAATCGTATCAGAACTGTCCGGCTAATGAATTCGTATTTAGATGCAAGTCATTCCGGGATAATGGCCTGAGACGGAAAATGAGCGCGCACGACTTCAGCATCAATGCCCACACTTGGCGGTTGGATTGGGTTTCCAGCCGACCAGGGGTGATTGATGTACGTCGACAAGTTGGTGTTTGCGCAGTTGATGGAGTTTCTTCCACGACACGAGTTCAACACGTGTGTCCGACGCTATGGGGGCGACAAACGGTCGCGCGGGTTTACGTGTCGCGATCAGTTTTTGTGTTTGGCCTTCGGTCAGCTCACGTTTCGCGAGAGCTTGCGAGACATCGAAACTTGTCTTCGAGCGGTGAGCGGCAAGCTCTATCATGCGGGATTTCGTGGTCGCATTTCGCGGAGCACGTTGGCTGATGCCAACCTTGCTCACGATTGGAGAATCTTCGCTGACTTTGCCCAAGTGTTGATCACGCGAGCCCGCACGTTGTACGCGGCGGACACGTTTGGCGTGGCCTTGAAAAACACGGCCTATGCGCTCGACTCGACCACGATCGACTTGTGTTTGAATCTGTTTCCGTGGGCTAAATTCCGCCGTCGCAAAGGAGCGGTCAAACTGCACACGCTGCTGGATCTGCGTGGCAACATTCCCTGCTTTGTCCGCATTACACATGGGAAAACACACGATGTCACAGTTCTCGACCACCTGCCTGTGGAGCCGGGAGCGTTCTACATGATCGACCGCGGTTATGTCGACTTCGGACGCCTCCACAAGTTGACGAGGCAGGCGGCGTTCTTCGTCACGCGTCCCAAAAAGAATCTGGACTACACGCGCCGCAGTTACCGTCGGGTCGACAAGACAACGGGACTTCGCAGCGATCAAACCATCGGCTTGGCCGGGGTGAAAACGTCGCAGTTGTATCCCGAGTCGTTGCGACGCATTTGCTTCTACGATGGGGAACACGACCGTCGGTTGACGTTCCTCACAAACAACTTCTCATTGCCGGCCCAAGTCATTGCAGATCTGTACCGTTGTCGTTGGCAGGTGGAGTTGTTCTTCAAATGGATCAAGCAACATCTCCGAATCAAAGCCTTCTATGGGAACAGCGAAAATGCGGTGAAGACTCAGGTCTGGGTCGCGGTCAGCGTCTACGTGCTGTTGGCAATCATCAAACGCGAACTTAAGATTGACGCACGTAGTCTCAGCGAAATGCAGCAAATCTTGAGTGTCACTCTTTTCGAGAAAACCCCTGTTTCGCAGGCTCTGGCAACAACAATCCTGCCAGACCCAAATTTGACTTCCCCTAAGCAACTGCACTTGTTCGACTTATAGCCGGACAGTACTGAAATCGTATCGCAAATCCCGGAAGCCAAATCCAATACCTTCCTGCCGAAGTTTGGCAAAGATTCGTTTCTCTCGCCAGATCTCCAGCAACGGCAGCAGGTGAAGAACGATGCAGCCGACCACGCCAAGCAAACACCAGTGCCGCCAAGTCCACAAACGCAGACGACAGATTCTGAGTCGAAACATGACGGGGTCCAAAGGGAGTTACCCAATGAACCTAATCGGTTCGTAAAACATTCTGAAAAATGGCGTCTCAGAATTTAGAGGCGGGCACAGCATGCGACAATGAACTGGACTTGTTTGCCCTCTAAATGACCGTGCGCATTTCTGCGATCAGAATCAATTACGTCGCATATCGACTGCGAACATCGTGCTGTTGACCAGGGCCTGGAACGGTGCGAATGGACTACGGGTCACAGGGAATGCCTGTCCACCGGGATAGTACGTCAGACCGAGAAATGAATCGACCGTTCCGGTGTCGGCAGGGCCGATGAAGTTGGCCTGACCATAGATGGAGAAGTAGGAATTCAACGGGACATCGATTTCCGCACCGAACACAAATTGATTGCCTGTTTTGTTCAGGTCGCCCAGGGCGAGGTTCGCCTGAGCGTGCCCTTCTGCTGCTCCGGCCCAGACCATCGTGCGGGTGCCTGCAGAGAAGACGTGCTGCCAGTAAACGCTACCTTGGGCCAGTGTCGACAACTGGACGGGAATCGTTTGAAAATTCCCGTTGCTGTTCTGCGTAGGAACCGCAAACCAGACCCCAAACTCGTTGGTGGCGGAGGTCGCATAGCCGACTCGTCCGCGAACCTGTCCCAAGAAGAATTGATCGTAGTACGATTCGTACAGCGCGTCGTAGGCAATCCCCCATCGCCACGTATCAGTTCGCTGGAAGATTCCAATCGTCGAGAAATTTTGGGTTCGATGCGTAGAGGCACCCACTCGTTCGAAGACCTGAACCGCATTGTCGGTGTAGTTGATCGACGTGCCGATCTGGCCGCCGATTCCATATTCGGCCAGTAGCGGGAAGCCCCAGTTCGCGGCCCAGCGGCTACCGAAGTTGGCGTTCACACCAAAGTCTTGCGGCTGCTTTGAACCTTCCAAGCCGCCAAACAAGGTCAGCGTATCCAATGGACGCCACCCGCTATCGCGGGAGGGTGTGACGAACTCGTTGTCGTCGAAGGACTGGTCTGCATATTCGACAGAGTCAATAAGTTCTTCGTGAACGGCAGCAACGGGTTCAATTGCATATTTGGACGAGTCAACATCCTTGCGCATCATCACTGCGGGCTCGATATGAACAGGCCCACCGACCGAGGTCTTGGTTAGCCATTGGTCACCCACATCAAAAACCTCTGGCGAACCAGGTTCGACGCGCGGTGCTGCGGCGCTGCATTGATGAATGCTGACATCCGCGAGGGACAACAACGTCAGAGCCAATATGATCACGAATCGACGTGGTCTTTTAAATGACATTGAAATCACTCCGTGGCTCAAGTTGCCACACATAAAGCCCAAAGCATGGCGAGAGCTGTACAAATTTGCGTTAACCACACGCCGACTAGAAGTTAGGTCACTTTTCCCAAGGCGTGGGAGGCGGCTTCTTATCGTCTGCGGTTAAGTCGATTGGCGTGCAAATCGCACCGACCGGGTTTGGTCAGCAGATTAGGCCCAACCGGTCTTAGACAATAGACCTGCACCACCATCGCAGCCGACACGATCCGGGAATTCCCTAGAGGCCCGACAGGCTCGCGCGAAAAAGTCGCTGCAATCGATGTTGCATTTGATACACACGCGGACACGAGCAAGGTTTGGAGGGTGCAGATTCTAGCGAGAGGTGCCTGCGAGCTCTCCATCGCTCGGCGAAGAGATGATTCATCGTGAGTCGTTCTTCGAACAGGTTCCCACGCGGCGAGACTAATGCCGATGAATACCGTCCCGTTAACGGACCGCGGATACGCCATCCCGAATGACGAACTACGGGATCTCGTTGCCCTGAGTGCGGCCGTTGTTGCTAACGACGATGCGAATCTCGACAAGACTTGTGTCAATGTTCTCGCGCCTCAACTTCAACAACCTGCAATAGCGCGCCAACTGGGTCGCTATGAAATTGTGCGGAAGCTGGGTGAAGGGGGCATGGGAGCCGTCTTCCTCGCTCGCGATACGGCCACTGGCGAACACGTCGCACTAAAGGTCCTGTCCGACGCCTGCTTGAAGCAGCCTGGTGCGTTTGAGCGTTTCGAAAAAGAAGCAAGACTGCTCGAAGAAGCCCACAATCCACACATCGCCAATATGCTCGATCTGGGCAGTGATAGGGACACGCGGTTCCTGGTAATGGAATTCGTGGACGGCTGCGACCTGCGTCGCTGGCTGGACAATCGCGGTCAACTGGACGAGGCAACGGCTCTCGACATCGTTAGTGATCTGTGTCGGGCACTCTCATCGATCCATTCTCGAGGCATGGTCCATCGCGACATCAAGCCTGAAAATGTGCTGCTAAGCAAAACGACGGGACCGGAGCGGCCGGTCGTAAAACTGACGGACTTTGGATTGGCTCGACACGTCGATCAGTCCGATTCCCTGAAGCTGACGCAAACCGGCGCCTTGTTAGGAACGCCGTACTACATGGCCCCCGAACAGTTCAAGGGGACTGGTGAACTCTCGGCGGCGACGGACGTGTACGCCTTGGGAATTACACTGTTTGAACTACTGGCAGGACGCCGCCCTTTCACAGCGACCGATCCAATCAAGCTGGCCACGTCGCACTGCTTTGACATGCCGCCCGATCTGCGCAAGCTCGCGGAAAGCGTCACCGATGGTGTGGCTGACCTCGTCTTGCGGATGCTCTCCAAGAATCCCGCCAACCGACCGCCGGACGCCGCATCTCTTCTGGAAGAGATTCTGCGATTGCAATGTGGTCGAGCAGCCCAGCTTGCCCTGCATCCGACATTACCTGTTCACGATGCCGCCAAGGTTTTGGTGGCGACTTTCGAATGGGAGCTGGCGGCGGCACCAGCCGAGTTGTGGCAGTATGTCAGTGACACAGATCGATTTAATCAAGCGGCTGGTATTCCACCAGTGGCTTACGAAATGGTCCGCGAAGAGGGTGGCAAATCTCGAAAGTTCGGCCAGTTTCGCATGGGGGGCATGACGATCAAATGGGAAGAGCACCCTTTTGAATGGGTGGAAGGCCGCCGGTTCAGCATCCTGCGAGAGTTTGCAGCGGGACCATTTGTGTGGTTCCTGAGCACGGTTGAATTGGAAGACCGGCCCGAAGGTGGCACGTACCTGAAGCACCACGTCAAGATTCTTCCTCGTGGGATTGCTGGACGAATGCTGGCGGGGCTGGAAGTCGGTATTAAGGGTCGCCGGAATCTGGATCGAATCTATCGCCGAATCGATGCCACGGTCAAAGCCGCGTCACAGTCCAGTACGGTCATCGATCATTTCCAAAAGCCGGCCGGGCCATCGCGAGTTCAGCGTCTGCGGTTGCGCAGCTTGCTGGATGAACTTCGTTCAGCTGGTGTCAGCGACCAGATTGCCTCAGTCTTTCAAGACTTGCTGACGAATTCGGCATCCCAGGATTTGGCGCGACTGCGTCCCTATGCTGTCGCCCGCCGTTTCGGACTGCCAGAACGTGAGGTTGTGGATGCCTTTCTGCACGCCGTGCGATGTGGTCTGCTGACGATGTCTTGGGATCTGATCTGTCCGACCTGCCGCCTGGCAGCGGACGCCAAGCAGACGCTGCGCGAGATCGATCAACACGCGAATTGCTCTGCTTGTCAGGTCGATTTCAAGGTCGACTTTGGATCATCGATTGAACTGGTGTTCAAGACGCCCCCAGAAATTCGCACCGCCGATTCGAAGTTGTACTGCAACGGCGGTCCCGGCAATTTTCCGCATGTGGTTGCTCAAGTCACGCTGGAACCGGGCGAACGCCTAATGTTGACGCTGGGGCTGGATTCCGGCAGCTATATCGTGCGTGGCCCAAGATTGCCGTACACGGTCCACGTGGAAATCGATCCCCGCGACGGCGTTCGTCATGGAAGCGTTCGCTGCGCTCCCGGTTTCGATCGACAGCCGCCCGTCCTCTTGCGATCCGGTCACCAGCAACTGACGCTCGAAAATGCGTTCACTGAAAAGCAATTGATTCGTATCGAACGGAATGTTCGTCGAGCCGATGCGTTGACCGCGGCCGAAGCGACGAGTCTTCCCCTGTTCCGCGAACACTTTCCGCGAGAGACGCTGGATCCGAATCAACTGGTCCAACTGGCGACTTCGAATTTCCTCGTGCTTCAACTCGACCATCTGGACGACATCTTCCGAGATCACGGTGATTCCGGCGCTTATTTGCGCGTGCGGGACTTCCTGCAAGCGGCAACAAGGCACGTTCACCTTGATGGCGGAACAGCCATCGATGAGCAACCAGGCATGTTGCTGGCAACTTTTCCGCATGTCGCCGCTGCGTACGAAGCAGCGCGAGATACGGTGAACGATCTGGTTTCCAAGCATCCCGAGCACAATTGGTCGCTCTCAGGATCGCTCCATCGTGGTAGCGCCCTGGTGACTAGCGACCGAAACGGGATCCGGTATTTCGGGGCCACCGTTAATGACACCGTGAGGCTGTCGCGACGATCACCGGCAGGCAGATTGCTGCTGACGTACGACGCCTGGTCGGACCCGGGGGCTGTCGCCGCTTTGGCAGACCATCTGCGATCTTTTACTGACGAGTACTCAACAGCGGACGATTCGCTGCGACAAATCGACTTAACCTCTCGGCCGGCTGGCGTTGCCATCGCCGCATCAAGTGAAGGATATTCACAATGTTAGAACTCTCCACTCACGACGAAGTCTCAACCGCCGCTGGCTGGTTCATGCAAGGGCAAACTCCGCCCAACGGGCACCAGACTCGAATACAGATCCCGAACGGCCGGTTTCAGATCGGTCGCCGCCAAGACGTGAACTGCTGCCTGCTCGACAACAGCGTGTCGAAACTGCATGCCGAATTCATCGCGAGCGATTTTTCGCTGTTTGTTCGCGACCTGGGCAGTACGAACGGCACCTTCGTCAATGGAATCCGCATTCGCGAAACGGTCCCGATCGACGAATGCGATATCGTGCAGTTTGCTGGATTTGAATTCGTCGTCGGTCGAATCTGCGTCGATCAATCGACTCGAACACAGGTCCATTCGGTCACCGACTGGATGCAGACCCTGACGCAGTTCCACAAGTTGCTCTCAGAACGAGCTCTGATTCCCCATTTTCAACCCGTCGTTCAAATGACTGATGGCCAGGCCATTGGATACGAGATTCTTGCTCGCAGCCCACTGCCAGGCATGGTCAGTCCGCGCGAGATGTTTGACGCGGCGGAACGGACCAACCAGGCCGAACGCCTCAGTGTCATGTGTCGACAAACGGGGATCGAAGTCGCTCAGCGACTGGCCCCGACGACGACTATGTTCGTCAACACGCATCCCAGCGAGACGACTGAAGCGGCACTGCTGAAATCCTTGGAAGCCCTGCGAATTTCCGCCCCCAGTCAGCCAATTGTTCTCGAACTGCACGAAGCCGCACTGACTCATCCGCGCCAGTTGCGCGGGTTCCGAGATG
>DASYEA010000260.1:0-1639 GCA_036499265.1 Schlesneria sp.
ACAGCATGATTCCACAACTATAGATATCGACTTCATATCCGTATTTGCCATACGCCACCTCAGGAGCCATATAGTAGACGGTGCCAACACTTTCCGTATGGGCGCTGCGTCGACTGGGGGTCATGAATTTGGACAAGCCGACATCGCCGATCTTGATGGCCCCTTCGTCCCAGAAAATGTTGCCCGGTTTGACGTCGCGATGGACGATACCGCGATCGTGCAGATAAGCTAGGCCCGATTCGACGCCCCGCATCCAGCGTTCAATCTGATCCAGCGGCAATGGTCCACGCTGCTTGAGCAACACTTGCTCCAGAGTGTCACCCGCGATGTATTCCATGATCACCCAGTGGTCGCTGTCATGGTCCGTCTTCACATCGTGAATGGCGACGAGATGTGGATGCCGCAGGTTCAAGCAGTGCTGAATGCCGCGCAACTCCACTTCCATGTTCTGCTGCAACAGTTTGATCGCGACTTCTTTTCCTGCGTCGCTGAGTCCGTAATAGACTTCACCGAACCCGCCACGTGCGATCCCACGCTTCAGCGTGTAGCCATCCAGCGGCCGGGACTCGGGAGGAAAGGTGAATTTCATGATGCCTGCTGCGCCACAAGTTAGGGTCAATGTGAACAGTTAGAGCCGTTTGACTTTGTGATTGCCGCCCAGATGCCAAAAAACGCTGGCCGAAACCATAACTCGATAGGCAAACGCAAGGTTAGCACGCTGCAAATAAGGCGGTTGCGACATTCTTGTATTTTTCTCCCTTCACCCAGGAGTACCAAGGCGAGGGAAGCGTTGACGTTGGGGCACCAAAATTCGACACAGCGAACAAGCGACTCAACCCAAGGTAAAATTCATCTTGGTTGTCAGGTCACTGATTCCAGTCGGAATCGCCAGTTTTGTCCTGAATAAACCTTTCCGGTTTCACAGGGAGCTTCCGTGCCCGATGCAATCTCATCGACCCAGACGCCTCCACTGGCCTGGCACCAGAATCCACTGGGACGTTGCGTCAACATGACTCGATCGCTTTCCGGCCGGCAGGTGATGTGCGAGTCTAAGCCCGGCCCGAGGACACACGTTCCCGCTAACAAGATAATGCCGTCAACTGATGGATTCGGACGATGAGGACTTTCGAAATCAATCCGAGCGGTTCCCGTCAGGGCCGATGGAAGTCGAAACCGCAACTTCACGCTCAAGCCGAGTCGAAGCCGGTTTCCGTCATTCAGCAGGCAGTGTTTGAAAACCGGACGATCGTCGACTGCTGTTGGCCCCAGCGGTTCCAGCAACCAGACTTCACCGCTCCGAATCAGCCGGACATGATGCCGGGACAGATTCGACATCAATGAGATCTCTGGACGAACGTCGGCCGCACCCGTCGAACCGCCGATCCGAACCTGATTGTCGAAACAGACCAGAAAGGCCCCCACGCCGTCCAGCCACATGCGGGCCACACCGCCAACCCCTCGGCTTTGGTACTTCGCAGTAGAGGTAGTAGGGAGCTGGGACATGATTCTGAAAGATCCGCGGCTGATCTGGAGTTCTTGGATTTCGTTCGCCAATTCATTTCACCGGCTGGTGCGATTGCACCAGCCGTGAGTTCTTCATCGTTGAAGTCCATTTTACTGATTCGCAGCGTCCTTCACA
>DASYEA010000261.1:0-3466 GCA_036499265.1 Schlesneria sp.
GACCGATATGGCAACTAGGAACACGAAGTACCCGCACCGAGCGATGGACAACCATCAACTCGATCACAATTGGCCCGCATCCGAAATCTAGCTTGCGTTTCTCCCGCTCGACGCCAACTGAGTCGTCTCAAGTGGCAGAAAATTGCCGCTTCGGTCGAAACCGAGTCAGGACCGACAGCACAACCCATAAATACGGTATATCCGTCCCCTCGCTGCTGGGATTGGCAAAGGCCGCAAGCTTGAAAGTGAACTATTTCCACAGCACACACGCACTCGGTCTGCCATGAAGTACATTTCAACTGGACAAATTCATCAGTCAATCCGTCCCAGAGAAGTGCTCGCGTGACCACATCCGTATTAAGTCCATCCGACCGCAGCCCCGGTACGAACCCGACATTAGCGGATTCAGTCGCGGTCCCGCGTACCATCTTAATCTGTCATGCTGACGATCCGCTCAATCGCGAAGGATTGGCACGGTGGCTCGCCGCCACCACGACACTGGCAGCAGTGATCGTTCTCGAAGAACCTGCGAGCCGCATGAAGCAACGCATTCGACGCGAAATCAAACGAGTCGGTTGGCTGCGGTTTGCCGACGTCCTGGCCTTTCGTCTGTTCCATAAACTCTTTCTCGCCCGCAAAGACCGGGAATGGGAAGCACTGAAGTTGAAAGAGCTGTCCGACACGTATCCAGCGATCGGCAACGCGACTCGAGTGATCCACGCCCCTTCACCGAACGCTCCCGAAGTGGAACAACTGCTGCGGGACGCGAACCCTAATATCGTGATTGCTCGCTGCAAAACGCTGCTCAAAGAGAATATCTTCTCCATCCCCAGCACCGGTACTTTTGTGATGCATCCCGGGATCTGCCCGCAATACCGTAATGCACACGGCTGCTTTTGGGCTCTGGCGAAGAATGATCGCGACAATGTCGGAATGACTCTGCTGAAGATCGATCGTGGCGTCGATACTGGCCCCGTCTACGGCTATTTTCGCTGCGAGTTCGATGCACGCCGCGACTCGCACCATGTCATTCAACACAAAGTTGTGTTTGAAAATCTGGATGCGATCGGTGAACAATTGCTCGGTATTTACCGTGATGAAGTCGAACCGATTGATACTCGAGGAAAGCCGTCCGGCGAATGGGGCCAACCCTGGCTGACGGCCTATTGGCGATACCGATCTCAGTCTTAAGTTGCGCTTCGTAGGCGATTCTCGAACTCGCGTTGCCGGATCAGAGCAGAACTATGCCGATCAACCTGTTGTATCACGATGTCACTACGGCCGGAGCCGACGATACCAGCGGTTTCGTGGGACCTGAAGCGGCGCGGTACAAATTGACGTCAGAAGGCTTCCGTCGTCATCTTGATTGCATCGCGAACGCGATATCCCAGCAACCAGTCGCCGCGGCAGATAGTCTGCCTCCAAACGAGAGCTGCTGGACGATCACGTTTGATGATGGCGGCGTATCAAACGCGACGACGATCGCCGACGAGCTTGAACGACGACATTGGCGCGGCTGGTTTTTCATTGCGACAGATTTCATCGGAAGTCCGACATTCTGCAGCAAAGAACAACTGCGAGATCTGCATCAACGCGGCCATCTCATTGGCAGTCATTCCTGCAGCCATCCCGAACGGATTTCCAACTGTTCCGCTGAGCAGTTACTCGATGAATGGACCCGCAGTTGTGCGGTGCTGGCGGACATCATCGGCCAACCCGTAACGACAGGTTCTGTCCCCGGCGGGTTTTACTCGACAGCGGTCGCTAAGGCCGCATCACAAGCAGGAATCAAACTGCTGTTTAACTCGGAACCAACAACCAGCGAATTCACCATCGAGGGCTGTCGCATCCTGGGTCGCTACAATATCTATCGTGGAATGACAGCCGAGGACGCGACCGCGTTGTTGACCAGCCCCGTGCGTCGCTGGCGACAGGCTGCATTCTGGACGGCCAAGAAAGCGGCGAAGTCCGTCGCCGGGCCGCTCTACAAGGCTGTCCGCAAGCGATTGCTTCAGCAAGCGTACGCTCAATAACTTGCGAGTGAGCGTGCGGGTCTTGCGAATAAATGTCGTCAGGAACTGAGTCTGCCCCTCCGTTTCGCGTGCCTTCGTTGAGCAGACAGCTATAATAATATCGGCTAATCCCCTCATCCGGAGCGCTCACTTGAGAGGTTGGACCGATGACGGAATCCGCACCGTGGATCGACGGCTTAACGATAGGTCAGGTTCTGCGACAAACTGCCGCACGAAACCCGGCAGGAGACGCGATCGTTTTCCCAGAGGCGAACACGCGACTCACGTGGGCAGAACTCGATGCCGCCGTCGATGACGTCGCCAAGGGTTTGATCGCGATCGGCTTTCGTGCAGGGAACCATCTGGGTGTCTGGTCGACGAACTGGCCCGAGTGGATCATCCTCCAGTTTGCGGCGGCCCGCGTGGGTGTCGTCCTGGTGACAGTCAACCCCTCCTATCGTCCTTCCGAATTGGAGTATGCACTGGCCCAGTCCGAGATTCGTGGGCTGGCATTGATCGACGGTTACAAGAAACTGGACTACTTCCAGATGCTGGAGGAAATCTGCCCCGAACTGGCGGGCTCGACACCGGGGAAGCTGCGAAGCACACGGTTTCCGAAGCTGGAATGGATCATTCGCATACGCGGTCGACAGCATCCCGCGATGCTCGACTGGCAACATCTCATCGAGGCGGGACGCACTGCAACGACATCGATCACAGAGCTTGAACGAGGGTTGTCGCCTAACGATCCGATCAACCTGCAGTACACGTCGGGGACGACGGGACACCCCAAGGGAGCCCTGCTGACTCATCGCAACCTGCTGCTGAACGGATATTATTCTGGCCAACGACAGAAGCTGACCGAGTCCGATCGAATCTGCATCCCCGTCCCCTTGTATCACTGCTTTGGATGTGTGTTGGGGACGATGTGCGCTGTCGTCTGGGGTTCGGCCATGGTCGTCCCCTACGAGTCATTCAACGTCGAGGAGACTCTCAAAGCGATCGAGGCAGAACGCTGTACCGCTATCTACGGCGTCCCGACGATGTTCATCGCCGAACTGGAGCATCCGACCTACGCTCTGAGGAACACTTCATCCCTCCGAACGGGAATCATGGCGGGCAGTCCCTGCCCCATTGAATTGATGAAGCGAGTCGTCAATGACATGGGAGCTTGTGAGATCACCATCGGCTACGGCCAGACCGAAGCATCGCCACTCATCACTCAGACTTCTACGGACGATACTCTCGAGCATCGTGTCGGCACAGTGGGCAGTGTGTTGCCGGGCATCGAAGTCCGAATCGTCGACATCGAAAGTGGTCTTCCGGTGCCCGATGGACAATCGGGAGAACTCTGCTGCCGGGGCCACAACGTGATGTTGGGCTACTACAATCAGCCGGATCTCACGGCCCAGGCCATTGATCCTGAGGGTTGGCTGCATACTGGCGACCTCGCG
>DASYEA010000262.1:0-3498 GCA_036499265.1 Schlesneria sp.
CGCGACGCGGGGCGAACTGCACGCGCAACATCTCGATGTCGGGAAGTTCGTTGCGCGCGCAGCACGGCCAGGACGTCGGCGAGTTCGTTGACCACATTGGCCCGATCCGCCAGATCGAGCAGGTTCACCATTAACCGGCAAGCTTCCCGCTCGCTCAGCCGCTGAGTCATGTGTTCCCAGGCCTGAGCGTATTCGCTTCGTGGGAACATGGCGTCGCGCAGCACCCACCGCGTGAACACACCGGGTTTGCGCCGAAGCGACGGCAGCATGTGGCGCCAATCGATACGCTTGGGATGCTTGGTCTGGACGCTGCCCCGCAGCCGTTCGCACTCGAATACCTTGACTCCGCCCAGCCACGCTTCGAGGTGTTGGCTGTAGAGCCGGATCTTCAGCCGATGGCCCACCAGCCTGGACGGCACGCTGTACTGAGCGGCCTTGACGCTTATCAGACCGAACTTGCTGACCCTCGCGGTTGCCATGCGGCGAAAACGGCAGACGACATGAAGCCCGGGTGACTCAGAACATAATCAGGCGGGTTCGTCGGCTCTCAACTTTACGCGCCATAGCCCACGTTCCGTGTCCGCCTCCCAGGTGCCGAATAGGAAAGTCGATTCTTCCGACGGACGGAACAAAGTCGCCGCTCCGATGCCAGCAGAATGTCTCAACTTGAAGTGCCCCGGCGGCGTCTCTTCGTTGCCGAAGTATGTATGTGACATCCCCTCCTTCTCATACTGCACCTCGATGTTCGGCCCCTCGATCTGTACAGAACAAGGCCAACCCAATTCGGGGCAAATCTCACTCGGTCCATTGAGGGTTTCGTAGTGCGTGTTCATGAGGCTGTTGTTCCACACGGTCATGTTTGCTCCTGGATAAAGGTGAATTTGTGGCGCAACTATCCTTAGAGAGCCCCCAAGCGGTCAACGCCTAAATAACTTTGCCAAATACGAGTTTTCTCAGAACACGCAATCTGCCAAAGTTGTCCGCTGCTTGACAGCATGGATATCCTCTGAAATATCGGCGAACACTGTTTGTGCCGCAGTGCGGTAGGTATCGCCAGGGTGAACGAATGGACGCGGCGAGCGGTGAGGGTCGAGGCGCCAGGAAGGCCCAGGACAGGCGCGAAAGTACTTCTCGAGCTACTCGGCCTTTTTTAGGGCGGTGTAGTGGGAGCACATGATACGTCCGCGAAATCTTGATGGGAGATAACGGTCACTGAATCCGCGTCAGGCGAAGACTTCCATCAGAGGGAAGAAGTATGCGGTAGACCTCCTTCTCTCCAGCCTTAAGAACGGTGTTTTGGGATGTGGCAATGTTCGGGCACATACCACCTCCTGTCTCCAGTCGGAAAAAATATGGACCTGGCTCAAGATTCAACGTTAGAAACTCGCCAGGCCTGATGGCGAACACCTTGATATTGTTCACGAAAATATCATGACTGCATCCGGCGCCGTAAACGCCGGTATCTCTCAAAAATTCGACACTCGCAGTGGCGGTTGGTGCGGTCTCCCCGACGTATGCCTTGTTATAGATTCGTTCTGAGGGGACTGGCTTCCCAGTGGCTTCAGTGATGGGTGTGGTGGAACATGCTGACACGAGGACGCAGGACAGAAGGAGCCCATAGATTCGGATAGTCATAGTCTTTTAGAACGCGATGTCACCGTCGAGGCAGGACGCAGTTGAACGCCGAAATGAGCATTCTAGCGAACCGACATTAGCCAGACCTTAGCTCAAGCGCGCCCATGCGGGTCAATGGATTCGCGTGACTAAATCGTGACCAAGTAGGCGAAAAATGGTGCAAAATGAGGGAAAGCACCCGCTGTGAGTGGGGTGGCTACACATGCAAGTCGTTGATGTAGCAGGGCTTTTCGGTTTCTTCTATTTGCAGTCTAGAGGACTCTTAATCCGTAGGTCGAGTGTCCGAGCCACTCACAGCCCACCAGAATTCCAAGCATCAGGCCAATCCTCCGGGGTTGGCCTTTTTGCGTTTGCTCTCGCTTGATCGAGCCACGTCGCGACTGGACATGTGACTCTTCTAATGTTTTTCATGCCGCCGTCGCCGCGATGAATTCGTGATCCTTGCTTGTCGCTTTTGCGTGCCTCGATACGCTCATAAAAAGCAGGCTGTCGCTTTTATTTTTATTCAGGCTGCTTCTTGTCGTTGATTTTTAATTTTGTTTGGAATGACAGAGCAGGTCCTGATGGCGACGATGATGAGATACCGATCTGTGCATCCACTCCATCGCGGCGGTTGCCCATGACCCCGTGGCTGAGGCGCACGATGCACCCGAGTTTCTTGACGTCGATGTGCAGGGTAGTGTGGCCCGGGCTGCATGCTCGTAGCGCTCCATTGGTGCGGCTATCGGCCACAAATACAGCGGTGCCTTGAGATACGCGCGCTTGGGATCATTCGGTCTCGATAAAGACCCAGCCGCCCCCAAGTTGGGTAACGGTCCCTTTGTGAAAGTCCAGAACGGGCCGTTTGGGTGAATATAGGTACCAACTGTGCCCGAGATGATTTTCCACTGTGACATCGGCGCCGGACACCGTTCCATCGGCATGGTATTGAACTGCGATCATATCCAGATCCAGGTCGGCCGCGTCCATCGCTCGCCGCGCGGTGCCAAAGAGATCTTCTCCGCGCTGATCGAACGCAATCGTCGTCATGTTCGGCGGCCCGCAAGCGTTACCGGAACCCGGTTTCGGCGGATTCATGTACTTCACATCAGGCGTTGCCAACAGCCGGGCACCAGCTTTTATCCGTGAAGAAGGTGATGCGATCCTGCGCCAGTTTCGCGAGGACCCCGTCGAGGGAGTTTCTGGTGGCTGCCGGATCTTGAGGTGTCGCGCATGTCTTTAGCTGGATCACCACTACGACGATGACGATGCAGATCAACCAGAATCTCAGGCTGCGAGGACGATTCGTCTTCATTGTTTGACGCACCGATGAGGGCGCTTGGAAAGGCGCGGCGGCTGTCGAATGAGGCCGGCGGATATTGGCGTACGCGGGGTTGGTGAAGATAAACCTGTTGGCGGGCCTGCTCTTGTTTTGCGAGGTTTTGTGTGCGCCCGTTCGTCACGATCGCAGCAGGGGGGGCCGCTTCCGCTCGGCTGACGCGCGAATGCAATCATCAGGCTTGCCGGGATCTTCAGTTGGCACGCGATTGCATTTACTGAGTCCGTCGAGATTTTCAGCTGACGCTCGACTGCAACCATTTGGCCCACCAAGATTTTCAAAAGTTGCCGCTGCTAACAGTTTTCGTAGATATTCAGCCATATGATTAGCGCCGTCTTTAGTCTGGGCAGACTGACAGCGGCCTGAGAGCTTCATGTCGGGCAGAATCTGGAGGGAATGTTTTGGCGGGCAGTTTTTCGTTCAAGCAGTGGTCCTCGAGTGTCTTGGCCGGTATCGGTGGGCTTGCCGCCATCGCGGTTAGTTGGGGCATCGGATTGTTCGATGCCGGCAAGACGCCCATGCGGCCGACCCTACCCGCCGGTCAG
>DASYEA010000263.1:0-5366 GCA_036499265.1 Schlesneria sp.
GGCGTGGGCCTATGCCGCTGGCTATGTCCCGCGCGAGATGGCCAAGCTGTTTCCCAAGAAGGGAGCGAAAGCTCCGAACGCCGAAGGGATGCCTTGGGCCACGTTCTTTCGGTCACACCCTTACAACCACGAGCGCCAGCAAGCAGTGATGAAGCAGTACGCTCAACTCCAGAAGGAATCCCCACAGACCGATCTCTTCATCGGTCAGGATAACCTCAAAAACCGCTTCTCCCGAAAGCAAACTGAAGAGGCCACGAAGTAGCCTGTCGACTGACCCCGAGCTGGGTTCGTTGCCCTTCTCCCCCCGGACCGACTACAGTATTGGCATCAACGTTGGTCGATCTCTTCTGAGTGAGCTATACGAGGTTTGGAATGCGAACGGTCGTCGGAGCACTGGTCATTTGCATCTGCACAACGGCATTGGCAGATGATAACTGGAATCAGTTTCGCGGCCCGCGCGGCGACGGCACCTCGACCGAGAAAGGCCTGCCGGTCGAGTTCGCGGAGGGGTCTCCATCAATTGTCTGGAAGGTCGCGGTGCCCGGTCGAGCCTGGTCATCGCCCGTCATCTGGGGCAAGCAGATCTGGCTGACCAATGCCCCGGAAATTCAGAACACGACCAAAGAAAAGCCGAAGCTCGACAAGCCGCTCGACTTCTCTGCCGTTTGCGTTGATCTGGACAGCGGCAAGGTCATTCATGACTTGAAGCTGTTTGCGGTCGATACGCCACAGTTTACTCATACGACCAACAGCTACGGATCACCCACGCCGTTCATCGAAGAGGGACGCGTTTACATCCATTTCGGTGCTTATGGCACAGCGTGTCTGGATACGCAAACCGGAGCCAAAATCTGGGAACGAACAGACCTCCCCTGTGACCATTTTCGCGGTCCCGGTTCGTCGCCTATTGTTTATGGCGATCTGCTGTACCTCACTTTCGATGGCTATGATCAGCAATACATCATCGCCTTGAATAAGCTGACCGGCGAGACGATCTGGAAGAAGGATCGTAACATCGATTTCGGTACGACCGACGGCGATGCCAAGAAGGCTTATTCGACGCCGATCCTGATCGACGTCGAAGGTCGAAAGATGTTGATCAGCCCATTTGCCGCCGCCACGATCGCCTACGATCCAATCCATGGCGATCCGATCTGGATGGTGCGTCATGGCGGGATGAACGCGGCCGGACGGCCGCTCTATGGGAACGGGTTGCTTTTCATCAGCTCTGCCGACGGGCCCAATCCGCTGATTGCGGTACCGCCGACCGGTGAAGGAGAGATCACGAAGAATATCGCTTGGCGAACGACCAAGTCCGTTCCCAAACGCCCCTCGCAACTGTTGATCGGCGATCTGCTGTTCATGATGAATGACGGCGGCGTGGCATCATGCCTGGAAGCCAAGACCGGCAAGGAAATCTGGACCAAGCGATTGCCAGGTGAATACTGGGCGTCGCCTCTCTATGCCGATGGCTTGATCTACTGTCTCTCGCAACAAGGACACGTGCCAGTCTTCAAGGCATCGGGCGAATTCGAATTGGTCGCGGACAACAAACTGGACGAGGGCTTCGTCGCTTCACCCGCAGTGGCTGGTAAGTCGCTGATCCTGCGGTCGAAGGGACATCTCTATAGAATTGAAAAGCGATAGATATTGCTCGTTACCACCGTCGAAAAATATCCGCGACAGGCGTGAATGCGAACTCGTCGTCCAATGGAAACATTGGGCGCTCACACTTGGTGTGTCCCAGACCGTTCACGTTCGCGCTGGTAGAGCCGGGCGCGTCGACATTGATCTGCTTCGCACACCAAGCCGTAAACATGTGGTGTTCGCAATGCGGCGACTTCACGATCACCATATTAAAACGACGAGGATCCTGGCCGTGGGCATAGAACCACGATCGATCGAATAGGCTGACCGGTCGAGTCCCCACGATCAGTGTGATGTTGTCTGCTTCAAGAACGGCCGTATTGCCCGAGTCCCACGGCCAGCCAAATGATTCGCTGTTGAATTTGCCATCGGACAGCATCCGGACTTTGGCGCTGATCGGCAACGGTTGAAATCGTTGAGGGTCGACAGCCCCTCCAATCGTCGTCTGGATCGTGGCACCAATCCCCGCGTCAAACGCTTGAGCGACTGCCGCCGGATCGACGATCGGAGCCAACACGCGACCCCGGTAACTCTGGCGGATCACCTCGCGAATGATCGCATTGCTATCCCCCGACGCACCCGAACTGGTGGCGTCCGCAGCGTCCATCATGATCACAGTCCCTATCGGGATCTCCGCGGCCTGACGCACACTGTCGACCAAGCTGATCAGCGGCACTCGCATCTTGTCGTGATGCTTCCAAAAGATATTGGCCAGTTCAATCGCCTTTGTTTTGGCAGCTGCCTCGTCTGCATCCATCACCACAAAACTGTTGGTGCGCAGTTCGGGAACATCCGTAAACGGATTGCCCCACATGACCGCTGCCGACAGCCCGCCGGCGCTGGTTTCCACCTGCTGAGCCAATTGAATGCACTCGCGGATCGAACCTGACTCAGTGATCAGCTCGTCGCCACGGACCAGGGCCGGGATCTTCACCCGAGCGGTGACCGGACGATAGTTCTCAGTAAAAATCTTCATCATCGCTCGCGCCGAACGAGCTCCTGTTTCGAAGAAGTCGACATGCGGATAGGTGTGATAGGCGACGACGACATCGCTATGAGTGAGCATGCGATCCGTCAGCACGCCATGCAGGTCGAGCGACACGACGAATGGAATCTTTTCACCGAGAACTCGCCGCGCCTCCTGTAGCAGATAGCCTTCCGGGTCGTCTTCGCCGTCGGCCTGCATCGCCCCATGCAAGGAAAAGTAGACCGCATCGACCGGCCCGGCACTTGAGAGGCAGTCGATGAAGTCGCGATTCAGTTTCTGAAATTCCGCCGCTCGCAGAATGCCACCTGAGGTGTTCGCGCTGGCTCCAAACGTGGGAATCACTTCCACGCGAGGATCATTGTCAAACACACTGAGCGCGCCGCCGACTTCCTCTCGCACGCTGCGATGATGATCAAGCAATTGCCGCCCGCGAACAACGCGAAAATCGGCGAAACTGCTGGTCGCAGGACTGAACGACGAGACTTCTTGTTTACATTCTGCGATCGCAATTCGAAACATTGTTGTATCCCAAATGTTCGCTGCATTCGAATTCGGCGGCACAGACATTGTGGCCGGAACGATATGCCAAGAGCCAGCCAGTGGACCGCAGGAAACCGAAGCTCACGGAGCCTCGAGAACGGTCTCAGTGGAGTCCCTTTGCATCTCGATGACTCGAGCGAGATTGGCTCGAGCTTCCTGATAGCCTGGGTCCAGACGAAGTGCTCGTTCAAACGCCATGATCGATTCGTCGACGAGATGCAATTCAAAGAGCATGCTCCCGAGATTGTTCCATGCCTCGACATAGCCAGGATCAATTTGAACGGCACGGCGAAATTCGACCGCGGCCGCCTGCGTCATACCGAGTTGAAAGAGGGTGTTTCCCAGATTGAACCGGATCACAGGATCGTCCGGTTGCTTCGACAGCGCCAGTTGATAGGTGTCGACCGCCTGCTGAAGTTGTCCAGACGATTCAAGAAGAACAGCATCTTCAAACAATTCATCGGTTGTCCGAGCCACCGCGATATAAGTGAGATGCCCATTGGCATCGGGTTCATCTCTAAAGTCTAACTGAAGCTGCCCGGAGATTTCTGCGAGCAACCCACTCTCGAGACGATGCAGTATGCGCGAGGTCGAGTCGATCGCGCTAATCCGCGAGAGAGGTGAAGAGCCTGGAAACATGCGTTGCAGTTGGTCGAGTCCCTTGCGAATCTCAGTCGGTGTCAGACCTGCATCGACAAGTTCGCTCAGCGTTCGTGCGGCCGCGACCTGCTGGAAATCAAACAGCGCGACTCCGCCGACCACATCTGAGGGTTCGATCAAACCTCGCTTCAGCCACTTGCGAATACGTTCGCCAGGCAGCCCCAGGAGCCGTGCCAGTTGGATGACCGTGTGCCGGCGTCGGATTCGATCGTCGTAATCGACAACGCTCAGATGTTTGAGAAAGTCTTCTTCAAACAGGATCTCGAGTTGGCAGCCAGTCGCTTTCAGGCGATCGGCTTCATCAAGGATTGAAGTCGGCTGGGCATCGGCCCCCAGCGGAAGCTCGCCCTGACCGACAATCAGAAATCGCGTTCGAGGTGAAAGGGTGCGAACAAGTCGACCGCCAGACTGACGGATTGCCTTGGCAACCTCCAACCGCGACATCGAAGCGAACCGCCCCGTCACGGCGCTGTCGGTCCCATCAAACAGGTTCCCAGTCACGGATTGGCACTCAGAAAGTTGAACGAAGGCAATCTGCGGCCCGCCCCAAATTATCCAAGCTGAGCGCACGAACCGGTGTCGCGTTTAGTCCCACTGGAGGCGAGCTTGAGGCCATGCTGTGTCTGCTGACCTTGCGCGGCCTGGGTCAGTGCCTGGCCCATTCGTATGAGACAAAGCCCTAGTTCCTGAAGGTCGCTGGCGTTGCCTGTGACGGGGACTTGTTTCAGCCGCATCGTGAGTTCCAAGCGGAGCTCGTCATCATCATTAAAATCGGCTAGAGCGGGCTCGACCTCCCACTGACAAGTTGTCTCTCGGTTGGAGGCGGTGATGATCTGATTCAGCTTGCCATCGACAAACGCCTCGAGATCAGTGCAGCGGTCCTCCAGAATCTGCGTTCTGGAATCGACGTTGGTGGCAAGTTTCCACGAATCGTAGTTCATGATGGATTGACCATGAGTGGTGCCCGATCAAAGGCTCCGCCTGCTCATGCAATCCTTTACCGCATCTATTACACAGATCGATCGATAACGTTGCAAGATGCGATTGATCCAAAATCTCATTCGAGATTGAAGACTTTCGGCCGACTCGATGACAGGTCATAAATGGATTTGAAACGCCGCTTGCATTCGGAATTCACGTTACGAACTGCTGTCAATCGAGATGTTGATTTGGGGATAAATCAGATGGGCGAACAAGGGAATCGTCGAACGATCCGGGTGATCTATTCCGGTCGCGTCCAAGGCGTTGGCTTCCGAGCCACGACTCACGGCATCGCACAGCGTTTTCCAGTCGTAGGCTATGTCCGCAACCAGCCTGATGGAACTGTGGAATTGGTCGCTCGCGGGGCATCGGCTGAGGTCGCCGAGTTCCTCGCCGCAGTCCAGCAGCGGTTGGCCAAGCAGATTCAGAATGCCAGCAACGAACCGATCGCCCCGGACGAAGAGTTCGAGACTTTCACCATTCGCTAATCGGTGCAAGTCGTCGATTGCCCGTTTTCTCCATTTGGAAAGAGCGCGAGGTCTTTCCTAAG
>DASYEA010000264.1:0-5454 GCA_036499265.1 Schlesneria sp.
CAAAGTGCCAATTATCCATTCTGCACGATCGAGCCCAACGAAGGGGTGGTCAGCGTTCCCGACGGTCGGTTGCAACGCATTACCAAGTACATCGTTCCGAAAAAGATCGTGCCGGCGGCTTTGAAGCTGGTCGACATCGCCGGGATCGTTAAAGGAGCCAGCGAAGGGCAGGGCTTGGGGAACAAGTTCCTGACCCACATTCGCGAAGTCGATGCGATTTTGCAGGTGGTCCGCTGTTTCGAAGATCCCGATGTCATCCACGTGACCGGCAAAGTGAACCCGGTTTCGGACATCGAAACGATCGAAATCGAATTGATGCTGGCCGACATCCAGACGCTGGAAAATTCGTTGCAGAAAGCGGAACGCACCGCCAAGAGCGGTGACAAAGACGCCAAGTATCGCGTCGAAGTGATCCGCAAGTGCCTGGCTCACCTGGAAACCGAGCAACCGTTGCGCAAGATGGAATTTGACGAAGTCGAAATCAAAGTCGTCAAGAGCTACGGCTTGATGACCGCCAAGCCGATTCTGTACGTCGCCAATGTTGATGAGAGCGATCTGGAAGGGAAGGGGACTCTGGTTCAGCAGGTTCGCGATTTCGCTGCCAAGGTCGGAGCCTCTGTCGTTCCTGTCTGTGCCAAGCTCGAATCAGAAATCGCGGAACTCGACGAAGCCGATCGGGCCGAGATGCTGGAAGGAGCCGGATTGGCGGAACCGGCCCTGGCCGCGCTGGCTCGCGAAGCTTACCGCGTGCTTGGCCTGCAAAGTTATTTCACTGCGGGAGAAATGGAAGTCCGGGCCTGGACGATTCCAATCGGAGCGACCGCGCCACAGGCGGCCGGCGTGATCCATACCGACTTCGAAAAAGGCTTCATCCGCGCTGAAATCTACGCGCTGGAAGACCTGGAAACCTACAAGACGGAAAAAGACATCCGTTCTGCTGGGAAACTTCGGGTCGAAGGCAAGGCTTACGTCATGCAGGACGGCGACATCTGTCACTTCCTGTTCAACTGACCTCTAAGCTTCTGCCTCTACATCTGGTAATCTGCGGATCATCAACTGTCCGCAGATTTCGCAGACGGACGCAGATTGAAGAAATTGTTCGGAGCGCGAACCTGCCAGGCGTTCGCCGTGTCCTAGCTGAGAGTGTCGTCCGTGTTGCCGCGTCTGTTCGGCAGCGTGACCCTTTGGCAGGAGAGCTATCATGGCCGCAAACCTCCTCTTCACTGAAGCATTGAGTCAGAATTTCACCGCTTAGTTGCGGCTGAAGCTGGCTCATTCTTCGCGCCCCACATTCTTTGGGCGCACTCTCAACCACGTGCTTGATGCATGGCCCGATCGCCGTGCGCCCACGTTCGTGGTCGGTGGTAGTCCCCCGACCACGCTCTTTTTCACTTTGCGGCGACCGCCCTTCTTTTTCGAGGCGGTCATTGCAGGGTCGCCTCCTTATGCCAAGTGACGACAAAACGAGCCCGCACGAAAATCGTTGCGGGCTCGTGTCGTCGTTTTTTGATGTCCGCTGTCCTTACGGAAGCGTACGTCGGACGGCACGACGCGCCTGGCCTGGGGTCAGGCCATAGTACTTATAGGTCTGGGTGCGATAAGCCGGGGTCGAGTAGACTGGATACTGTTGAGCCGTGTACGTTGGCACTTGCTTGAAGTTTTCTGGCGTGATCTGAACGGTGGCGACGCGTTTGTCAGCGTTATAGACAGCGGCATCCCATGGAACCGAGACCAACTGACCATCCGCCGTCGCGACGATCAGATAGTCGACATTCCCGTGTTCATCAAGCACGATGTCATCAATGGTTCCGGCCGACGCATTCCCTTGAATGGCCAGCTTTGAACCGATCAATTGCTTGGCTCGGTAGGTCGCTGAGTTCGCGGCGGTACCATCATTAGCAACGGGCTGGGCCTGTGGAACCTGTTGAACTTTGGCGTCTTGTGCTGTGACGAAACACGCCGACGTGACTGCAACAGCAAGGGCTGCTGCGCCCGCATAGAATGGACGATTCGATACCATTTCTCGGCTCCTGACAATCTCTACCTGAACAATCAGTCTTGCACGACGCTCATTTCACGACGTGAAAGAGTGGTGCGGTTGACCGTCTTGGCAATGCATGTGCCGCCGCGTTGAATTGTTTTAGACAGAGGTGTGTTGCGAGCCAGCAGTATGTCGTGGAATCTCGTTGAATTAAGTGAAGAACCTCTATCCAAGAATTCTCCGAGTAGATCTTGGTGGGGCAGGGCCGTGAACGTGGATCGATCACGATGGAGACCTATCGCCCATCTCGTTTAGCGGGTCTCTCAGAGATATCCTGAGAAACTCATTGGAGGATGTTCGAAGTCATGCCACACGCATTGTTGATGGCGAAGACTGACTAACGAGTCAAACTGTTGAGCGTGTACTTATTGGTCAGCAGCGGGAGCGCATCGCAAGCACTGATCAGTGCCGTGCGAAGTAGTATGCCGCCAGCCCGAAGCCAATAGCGATGACAGAATAGCGGACCAGATTCTTATCCAACCTCCGGGCAACGCTGGCACCGACGAAGCCACCCACGATGGCCGCGATGATCATTGGCGTCGCATACTTCCAGTCGACTTTGCCATAGCCGATGAAAATGATGACCGACATACCGTTAATGGCCGAAGCCAGCACACTCTTGAGGGCGTTCATTTGATGAATGTCGCCGACGCCCATCAGCGCCAGGCTGCTGAGCATCAGAATTCCGATCCCCGCACCAAAGTAACCGCCATACAGTGCGACCAGGAACTGAAAGAAGATGATGCTGACAAAGACTCCGCGCGACGGCACGGAATGAGGTTGACCAATCCCCGTCCAACGACTGATGAGCGGTTGCAGCAGGAACAGCGTGGTGGCCAGCAGGATCAGCCAGGGGACGAGTTTTTCAAACGTCTTTTCGGGCTGGCTGACGACGAGCCAGGTCCCCAGCAGGCCCCCGATTAACGAGGGGATGAGGAGCGGGATGATCCACTTCTTGAGGGTTTTCAGTTCGCGACGGTAACCCCAGACCGCAGCCAGCGACCCCGGAAACAGGACCGTCGTGCTGGTCGCATTGGCTGCGACTGACGATCCCAGTGTCCATACTAACGCCGGAAATGTGAGTAACGTCCCTCCGCCGGCAACGGAATTCACAATTCCTGCCAACACCGCAGAACCGCACAGGACGACCAGCTTCGTAATTTCTTCAGTTTCCATGCGCAGAGTTTAGGAAATGAAGGCTCAATTGAATACTCGCGCGCCGTTCTAGAGCAGACTAGAAGTCCGATCCTCTGTGGCGATTAGTTCGCCTTTAATCGTCATCCTTGACGCACTCTCGTTGATCCTTGATGGTATTTGCATCAGAAGTTTTGTGGACATCGATTGAATGTCGCTACGGGTGTGGACGTTTGGGGAACTGACAGATGAAGTTTGCGTTTTTCCACAGCCTTTTTCGCGGGTTGCACCTCGCTATGCTCGGTGTGTGCGTTGTGGTGATGGGGACTGGTTCAGGATTTGCCCAGACGCGGGCCGCGATCCCTGCGGCAGAGAAGCAAAAAGAAATCGCCAACCTGCTGGAAGAGACGTACAACCTTTCCAAATTGGAAGGCGTTTCGAAGAAGCAGAACGCCGTGAAACAGTTGATGGAAGCGAGCCATGACAACAGCTTTGGAACGGATGAAAGATACGTCATCCTGACAACGGCGATTTCACTAGCTAAAGAAACCGGCGATGCGACGAATTGGCTGGAGGCAGTCAATTCGTTGGTGACCGACTTTGATGTCAATTCACAGAAAGAGAAGACGCGGCTGCTGACAGAGTTCCTCAACGCCAGCAAGCCTGGAACGCAATTCAAACTCGTCATCGAAGAAGCGGTCGCCATGTCGCGAGTGGCGACAGAGGAAAATCAATTCGCCGAAGCGAATGCTCTCCTTGGTATCGCAGAATCAGCAGCGCGGCGAATCACTGGAGCGACCAGCCTGAAGCCGGTGGTGGCCGCAGCGAAGTTTACAGTCGCCGCACGTGAGAAAGAGTGGAAGGCATTTCAAGCCGCGAATACGAAGCTCGAAGCCAATGCGGATGACCCCGTGGCGAACTATGCCGTCGGTCGTTGGTATGCGTTGCAGATGTCCGACTGGCAGACCGCGTTGCCATTCCTGGCGAAGGCCAGCGAGGCCAAGTGGAAGGCGACTGCTGAGTTGGAAATGAACGAACCTACGGATGCGATGGTCCAGGTGGCCATTGGGGATGCCTGGTGGGATGTCGCGCAGAAAGAAACGGCCGCCACCAAGTCGGCTGTGCTGCTGCACGCCGGTGAATGGTACGAAGAGGTCGAGCCCAAACTCACTTCCGCCTTGAAGAAGCAACTTGTCGCAAAGCGCCTCGAAGAAATCGCATCGTTAAGCAAGAGCGATTCAAGTACATCGATGCCCGCAAAGAGCACGGGAGCCGGTTCCAAGAGTTCATCAGTCTCGAAACCGGTGAAGTTGGGTCAGTGGGTTGATCTGCTGCAATGGACGGATGGTGCGGATTGGTCGAACAGCGGACGGAACTGGAATGAATACCTCGAAGGAGCGCCGACGAAGAGTGGAATCAGACTGAAGTCAGCGGACTCAGTCCATTTCCCGCTCTCTGCCATTATTGATGGTGATTACGAAATGGAGGTTCGCTTCACCCGCCAGGAAGGGGACGATTCTGTGGGAATTCATTTTCCCATCGGCGTTCATACGATGCGTCTGCTGCTAGGGGGAGGCGACTCTTCGCAGGTCGCATTTTTTGACTCTCAACCAAACAATATGACGCGCACTCCTGCAACCATTTCCAACGGTCAGCAGCACGTTTTACTGATTCAAGTGAGGCGAGACAGAGAAAATGCCAGTTTCAACATCGATCTGGATAATATCAAGAGCTACTTCAAGTGGGAGGGAGCCTATTCCTCGCTGAGGGATACTGACCCGTCACCGTGGATGACGACGACGCTTCAACGTGCCTGGCTGGGGAATCGCCTGAACGGCAACCTCGTGTTCAATCAAGTCCGCGTACGAATGCTGTCTGGCACCATTACGCGTGATCCTGTCGCTGCCGCCGATCGAAAGCAGGAGCAGAAGAATGGCTACGTCCGTCTGGTAGGAGAAAAGCCACTAGCGGTCAACGCTTACAACGGATTGTCTAGTGTCAACCAGATACGTCATCAATATCCGCCTTTCGTGATGCAACGGTGGCCTCGCATTTCTCGTGAGTTCGAGTTCTGTGATGACTACTACGGTGCCAAAGCACCATCCCGATTCAAGTGCCCCGTTCCAGCGGGAGCAAAGAGTTTCTCTGTGGTGGGGTACAACTGCGCAGACGGCTCTTCCAAGTTTCGAGTCGAAGTGGACGGGAAGCAGGTTCACAGTTCGGCGACCACAAATATCGATGTCATCAAAGTCGACCTTCCATCCAAATCTTCGTTTGTG
>DASYEA010000265.1:0-6127 GCA_036499265.1 Schlesneria sp.
CTCTTGTCGCACAATGGGAACATCACTTCCCACTGCGGTATCGGGATGAGCGGGAATCCTCGGTGTCTTATGAGTCGAACGTTCTGGTCGCCATCGCCCCGCGACATACTCCGTCATCACAGCACCGCGAAACAGCGGTTCACGCATGCCAATCGATTCCGCGTAGGCTTGCGCGCTCAGGGGGCGATTCGTCTGATTGTCGAACAGGCGCATCGTCAGAACGGGATCGTTGCTCTCGAGAATAGGGCCGATATCCCCTAAGCGAATTTCCGACGCCAGACCGGTGATGCGCCTCCGCATGGCCGGCGGCAACGAATCATCCGAGATCCCCAGCGCGTTTCCGACCCACACCCGTGGGATCAAGGCAAAAAAGAAAATGCCAACCAACAAACCTGCAAACGACGTGAACAACGTCCCACTGACCAGTCGCATCGAGATCCAATGCGCATCATCTTCGAATCGGATCGAGCTGAAAGCCTGATCGCGCAACACCGTCACGCCAGAAATCTGGTGTTCACCTGTCGACTCAGAGAATTCGTGCGCGACGCGATACAGTGAGAAGACTGACAGCGTCCAGATGGCGCCAAACAAATAAGCGACCATGCACAGTCCATACCAAGTCGAATTGGTCAAGACCGACCCGACGGCGATGTGCATGATCCCCAATGCCATCAACAGCCAATATCGATAAATCGTCTTCTTCTGCAGTAAGACAATCCAAGTCAGGTACACAATCAGATGGATTCCAGCCAGCAGCTTGCCTTCTTGATTTTCGGAGAAAAACTCGATCGTGGCAGCCCCGAGAGCAGCGATCCCCCAGCCTACGGCGGCGGTGTCGGAAACCCCCCGATGGGATCCGTCACTTTTGGTCCCTTTCTCACACCACCAGTAAGCAAAGACGGTGATCGGCAACGAAATGAAAGGGATGGGACCGTACTCGGCCAGCCCCAACGCCAAGCCCACAAAGCCGGTTAAGACATAAACGCTCAATTTGAAGACTGTAGCAAGTCCCATGCATTTGGCCCTGACGGAGTTGTATCCGCAAATAGCCTACTCTTTTCGGGGGTAACCTGTCATCCGCAGAAGGCCGGTTGCGAACACACATTCGTGTTTCTAACATCCAACGATACGAGTGAGATCCCGCAGAGTTTTGATGATCGCTGACCGCGTGCAAGTCGCGTCAAATCCTGCTTCCGCCGCCTGAACCAGGATTCGATTGCCATGTGGAAGTTGTCGCAGGACACAGCGATGGGCATAGCCATCGTTCTCGTCTGCCTGATGCTGCTGTTTCGCGACCAATGGTTTCTCGTACAAACAACCAAAGGTCAGCGGCTCGTTCAACGATTCGGAGTCACCCGTGCGCTCTGGATCTTCCGTGGGTTGCTACTCGCCCTCGCGATCCTCGGAGGCCTCTTGGCAGCAGGCATCATTCACCCCATCCGCTGGTAGGCCCGCTGTGACACATTTTCCCGATCACGAGAGGCGTGCCACTGGATTGGCCGCTTCGGACAACCCAGTGCGATTGCAGCGCCAAACGGAAAGATACGGGCAAAACGGCTTGCTTCCTTCTTCGTTTGGGTGCCACTGGCGGCGGCTCTGAGTTGCCAGTGTCTTCACGTCGCTGGTATCGTTCTATTCGCGAAAAGAGCGACTGTGATATTCACCGTCCCTGGCATGCCCTCCTCAAGTTCGTGCTTGTGGCGGCGACGTCACTATTCAACTCAGACATGAAATCAGGGTGCCTCGATCAAATAGTACAGCGTATCAGGCTGCAGTCGCACGGTGCCTCCGTTCTGCGAGTTCGATGTCCGTCCCCCGAATTGATCGAGCGATGTCACCTTCAGCTTCGCGGCGTCAGCTCGCTTGAATTGCAATTCCCCTTCCAGCTTTCGAACCAGCCACGGGTTCTCTCCGATCGAGGTGATCTTCTGACGATGATCTCCCAGCGACTCCGTTTTAAACCCGGTCGCCTTCTCCTCCGTCATCACCTGCAACAGCATTCGCCGCGACTTCTCAATCGGTTGCTCGTCCAGACTCACCAGGATCACATGAGCCAGATCCAGCGGAACCTTGATCGTCACATCTTTCAGCGCGATCTCTTTCGCAGCCTTCAGATCTCCACTGGCACCTTGAGCCGACGCCGAGTTAATCGTCAGCACCCCCAGGCCCCAATCCAGCTTCAGCTCATGCGTGCTACTGGTGACCGTCTTCTTCTTGTGATCCATCAGTGAAGAAAGAGGCTGCAACTTCGTCTTCGCTTTCTTATCAGTCAAGAAGGCGACGTGTGTTCGACCGGCATAGTGAACCAGTGGATCAATCCGCTGACCGGGCTTCAGCGCGGTTCCCGCTGGCACGTCCTTCAAACGCAACTCATCAAAGGCAGCGTCCTGCGGCAACGGTGTTCCCTGCAGCTTCATCAACTCCTCGACCGGCAAAGTCAGATCGACCAGCACCTCGCCCGGAGTCACCAACCCGAGTCGATAGATCAGCGCCGCGGCCGGGAACTGTCCGAATTGAGTCGGCGCCGTCAGCGTCCACGGTTGCATGAAATACCCCGGCTTCACCGACCAGTCGACTCCGTCTTTCGCGAAGTGAACGATGCTGTCGCTGTCTTGCAAAGCACCAAACGTCGCCAGGTAGAGCGGTGCTTCACCGCGATACCGATTCGGTCGGTTCCAAGTCGTTTCCGAGATCATCGACGGTTTGTCGTCGTAGTGAACGTCCATCCCCGGATGAACGAATGCAGCCGGCTTCCCCGGTTCTTCGCTGTCAAACTTCAGCCCACTGCGATCCAGATAAGTTTGCCCGTCGCGCAGTGACCACTCCGCGGAATCCCCTTCGTTGCGGCAGCCGAAGTAACCGTGACGATCGATGAAATCTCCACCGGTGTAGGAATACTTTTCCAACGGGCCGAAGACTTCAGGGCTGGCCGTCACCCAGTTCGAAGCCGTGATCTGCCCTTTGAAGCCAATCTCACGCAGGTACTTCGTCGATTCGTCGTAAAATCGTTTCTGCGTCTCCACCAGGAATCGAGCCGTGTCCTGATCGCGCAGTGTTCGATCGTGAGCAATGTTCCACAGCGGTCGAAAAGTCACTCGCCCTTCATTCGCCACGTCGCGCGGAATCGGTTGCGATTTCCAGGCAGTGAACGCCTTCTCAATCGACCCATACTTGACCTTCAACCATTCACCAAATCGCGACTCCATCATGCGGTATTGCGGATCAGGAATCCCTTTTTCATTGAACGTCCAGAAGAACAGGGAATCTTCGTTCACCAGTTCCGCACCGAAGACTGCGGGATCGTCAATCAACTTCTTGCCGGTCGTCGGACTTGGAGTCGTCAACAGGGCCTGCCACCACGTGCGGTACTTCTCCTGTAACTTGGGGTGAAAGTACAGTGTGGCGAACGCATGTGTCTTCCCGTCATAACCAGGCAGCCAATCCAGATCCGCCGGAGGATCAAACCACAGCGGAAAGAAGATCGAGAAGTGAGTGTAGATTCCTTCTTCTTTCATCGTCTCCACGACATCGATCGCACGCTGAATGCGGGCTGGATCGATCTCGCCCCGCTTGTCGAACATCGGACCATGCAAACGAACCAGGTTCACTCCGTACTTGGCAAGTTGCTTGGCTTCACGTTTCAGCTCTTCGCGAGTCTTCGCGCTCGGCCCATTGACGGCCCAGAAGCGAACAGGCGTGCCCGTCTGGCTGTGCACAAACTGACCGTCACGCGCGGCGATAAAACCGTGTTCGCCCGCCACCTTCTCATTCAATGATCGCAGGTCGATGACCGACGCCGGATCAAGCGCGTCGGATGAAGGATCAAACGCGAACCAATCCGCCTCGGTCGATGCCGTACTCTTTGGTGCCTCACCCGGCTTTAAGATTCCGCGTGGCGTAAACGGCGTGGTCGACAACACGAAGCAATCCAGTCCCCCGTGATTGCTGTTATCCCCGTGCATCCGGAAGGTGATCGTGTTCGACCCCTTTTTCAGTTCGACGCTGCCCGCAATGACCCAGGCAATAAACCGCAAATCCAGCTTGCCATCCCCGGCGATGTTGGTCGAATCGCTCGCCTTATCAAGCGCAATCGCCTCCCATTCACCCGAGTTCAATTTGTACGACAGCTTGGCCAACGTGGGATTCGCTCGCACCCAGAACTCGTACTTCCCCGCCTCAGCCGCCTTGACCGTATACTCCGCTTCCCCAGCCTTCTTTTGATCAAAGTTACTGATCCAATCCCCACCCGAAAGCTGCTCCTTCTTGACTTGGTCATACCACCAGGGATGTCGATTCATCGTCGACTTGGCAGGCTTCTCACCTTCGATCCAGATCGTTTCCGCAAAAACGGACGACGCGCAAAACAACGTCAGGCAACATAGGGTCAGATGGATTTGCATCAGAAGTGCTCTCGAGACGAGGTTCACAGATTGGTGATCACCATTGTGCCTTGGCTCCCTGATTTGGGATAGTCTCACCCAGTTCGGTGGGTGGCTGGGGTCGAGTCTTCGAGCCCCCAGAGAAGGTGTCCCGGCCAATTAGCACAACCAATCTACAGAAATCGGATCAACGGCAAGCGGAACCAGAGTGCGGTCGACATACCACGCCGCGCTCGACCAGTTCCAATCACGCGGACGTGCAACAAGTTGCTTCCGAACCGGATTCGCATGCAGACACTCGATCATTTTCAGCAGCGTCTTCGGAGCGATCACATCGCGATCGTATCATCCGCCGGATTCAGCCGGAAGGTTTTGATCAACCATTGCTTGCTCTCCTTGCTACTTACGCGGCGGGGTGGCCGGCATTGGAGGGCTTCGCGAAACCTCAGTACGGTACCAAATCCGCCGCGGCGGCGCCATATTTGTAGCGCATCGGTATCAACTGTCATTCGAAAAATGCTGATAACAGCCTTGCCATTGCCGTCAATAACGGAGATCAATCATTCATCGGGCCGGACTTGGTCCATTTTCACTTTCGGTACCGTGCCATCGGCCAACACCGGAACTGAAAAGCGATGGGGAATGCCGCTCGACATCCCGACCCGCGGCATATACTCGTAATCAACCACCCAGAACCAGATATCGTCATCAGCCTTACGAAGACGTACTGAGCAACATTCCCAGTGCGTGTCTTTGTTGTCAACTATCTTCAAAGACTTGTTCATCCATTCGATCGAAACTTTCATCGCTCGCTTCGGTGAGCATTTTGGTGTGCCGCCTTCGATCCACAGTGAATGTTCCTTCAAGCTATCATCATCGCTGGTGAACACAAATCGTTGCTCATTGAGCAATGAACCACTTAGAAAGTTCTCACCGGTTGTTTCGGAGCGCGGAACTCGACTCTCAAAACTGTCCGCAGTTGCAACTCCAGCGCAACAAAGCCACACCATCAGATATCTGACGCTAACGTTCATGAGGTACGTTCCTATCTATCATGGTAATGCCGATGCAATTGTGCCTTTATGTTTCGCGGTAGGGTGGCCGGGGTTGCGCGAAGCGATCCAGCCCGCTCCAACCTGCGTCACTTTATATCTCCAAGGTTCCACACCAGTAGATTGCCCCTCCAAGTGCCGCCGAACAACTGTGAACCTGCGATTGCCAGCGACCACATCATCGAGCCTGCACCTTCGCACTTCGCCAGCAGCTTTCCAGTATCACTTTGCAGAATCCTGATATCATGGCCGCTCGAAACGGCGACGGCTTTCAGTTGCGGCACTTGCACCATCGCATGAGAAAAGCCGGCATTCTCCGCCATCATTCGTGGCTCGTCACTCGCGACATGTTTGGCATAAACTGCGCCGCCGAACCGAGCCCATATGAGGTGATCGGACGATTCAAGGTTCGAGAAACAGTACACGTCGTCGGTCCATTCGTTTGATCGCTCCTTTGAGACGAGCACCTGTGATCGGTCTTTCATGTTGTAGGACACAACTGCGCCTCGTTCACATCCAATAACCAGACGGCTTCCATCGTCAGAGAATTTCATCCCTCGAACTGGTGTCGGGGGTATGCAATTCGAGAGTTGCTGAATCTCACCCGTTTCCACGTCAAGCTTGCCGACCTTTGTGGACTCGTAAGCCACCAGAACCGTGTTCGACTTGGCGTCGACGCACACGACGGTGACGTCG